>CALQIT020000005.1 GCA_943330705.2 Streptomyces griseus | reverse complement strand
TTAAGAATTCATGAAGCTGACAAATTAGGCTTTGAAACTTTCATCCTCCCCTTTTCAAACAAGAAACATTTAGATACCATTAATTTAGGAAAAGGTAAAAAATTGGCGTTTGTAAAAAACATCAAAGAACTGGCCAAATTAATTTCTGGAATTTAGGGGGAAACCCGTGAGTGATTCAGCGGATCTTGTAAAATAAAGCGCTAGCTAATTCGCGATCGTTTAACGGCCTGATGCCACAGGTGCAACCGAGCTTTGCGAACTGAGGGCGAAATTTGCACTTTAAAAACTCGGTCTGTTTGCCAAATTTTTTTAATTTCATCCGATGACTTCCAAAAGCCAATTCCCAATCCGGCCAGATAGGCGGCACCCATGGCGGTGGTCTCGATAGCAACTGGCCGGGTTACCTCGGCACCCATGTAGTCGGCCTGCATCTGCATCAAAAGATCATTGGCTGCGGCCCCGCCATCGACCCGCAGACCCTTTAGCTTTTTTCCTAAGTCTTTTTGCATTGCAGTTAGAATATCAACATTCTGCAGAGCCAAGGCCTCGAGAGTTGCGCGCGCAAGATGGGCTTTGGTTGCTCCTCTGGTTAGACCGCAAATAATTCCGCGGGCCTCTGCATCCCAATAGGGGGCGCCAAGCCCGGTCAATGCGGGAACAAATTCGACCCCAAGACTGTTCTGGACGGATGCGGCCAAGACTTCAATTTCAGAACTTTTCTGAAATAGCCCAAGACCATCTCGCAGCCACTGCACGGCCGCTCCGCAGACAAAGGCCCCGCCCTCAAGGGCATAAGTCATCTTTTTTCCAGGTAAACGCCAGGCCACTGTCGTCAGCATTTTTGCCTTTGAAGGAACTGCTTTTTCACCGGTGTTCAGCAGCAAAAAACTGCCGGTTCCAAAGGTGCACTTTCCTTCGCCCGCTGAAAAACAAGTTTGGCCAAATAAAGCGGCTTGTTGGTCGCCGGCGATCCCAGCAATCGGAATTCCATCTGGCAAAAAAGAAAGTCCTTCGGTTACGCCAAAAACCCCAGATGAATCTGCAATCTTAGGCAGTAGTGATTTTGGCACTGAGAACAAACTTAAAAGCTCTGAATCCCAATCACCAGTATGAATATTCATTAACATAGTTCTGGAGGCATTACTGACATCCGTCTTGTGCGAACGCCCTTGAGTCAGTCGCCATAGCAAGAAAGTGTCCACGGTACCCATCGCAAGCTCCCCCCGCTTGGCCTGCGCCTTCACGCCGTCAATATTTTGCAAAATCCAGCGGACTTTGCTGGCCGAAAAGTAAGGGTCGACAACCAGGCCTGTTTTCGCACGAATTATTTTTTCCTTTTTTTCTTTTTTTAATTTTTCGCAAAACGAGCTGGTGCGACGGCACTGCCAAACAATCGCATTGTAAACCGGTTTGTGATTTTTTCGATTCCACAGCATGACGGTTTCTCGTTGATTGGTAATTCCGATCGCTGCAATTTGCTGACCTTGGATCTTGGCTGCGACCAGGGCCTTCTCAATCATCAATGTGACTGAGCTCCAAATGGCTTCAGGATTGTGCTCGACCCATCCTGGCTTGGGAAAAATCTGCGGGTACTCTTGATTGACTTTGGCGACAAGACTTCCGGCTTGGTTCAAGATACAGACAGTGGTGCCAGTTGTTCCTTGATCAATTGCCATGATATACATAATTAACCTCCGCAAAGAGACATCATGATCAATTTTTTTAAAAAACCCAAAGAGAAAATACTCAAGCTCAAAGAGCTTGATCGCGATACCTTGATCTACCGAGTGCTACCGCGATTTTTACTGGAGCTGATGCGAAAATACTTTCGCGTGCAGGTCGAAGGTCTAGAAAATATCCCCAAGCGGGGGGCGGTCATTGTTGCGCCCAATCACTCGGGCTTTTCGGGTTTTGATGCTCTTTTACTTGCCCATGTCATTAACTCGGATGTGAAACGAATTCCGCGAATATTGACCCATCATCTGTGGTTTATTAACAAAACAACGTCTATTCCCGCACATAAACTTGGTTTTACTGAAGCGACTTTTGCCAATGGGATAAGTGCTCTTAAAAAAAATAATCTTATTATTCTGTTTCCAGAGGGCGAAAATGGAAACTTTAAGCCAAGCTCGCAAATGTACCAACTGCAAGAATTTAAACGTGGCTTTGTGCGCATGGCGGTGGCGACCCAATCGCCTATAATTCCCACCCTGATTCTTGGTGCCGAGGAATCCAATATCAACCTGTCGCAGCTTAAGTTTACAAAATTTTTGCGAGGAATAGTCTTGCCGCTGCCCTTGAATATTATTCCCCTTCCCGTGAAATGGAAAATCAAGTTCTTGCCGCCCATTTACCTACCCTATCAACCAGGCAGTATTGACGACCGCGAACTGATGGGCGAAGTGGCCTCTGACATCCAAGAACAAATGCAAGAGGTCCTGGCCGAGGAATCCATGAAGCGAAGCTCCATTTTTAGCTGATCAATCGCCCTCTTCGAAAAGCTGCCGATTCCAGATAATATCGCAAGCCAATTGATAATTCTATTGCAGGCATTCACTGTCCACTGCCAGTCTGTTGGTGTTCGCTTTCGCCCCTACAGGACAGCAGAGTTTGCTCATTTCCGTAATCTGCCCCATGGCAAACAGTCAGAAATCTTGGCCAGTTTTCTTAACTTCTATAAGATTATAGTTAGTTCTTCAGAAGCAAATATTCAGACCACGGACAGCCGATCGGTGATTTGGCATATGTTCAGCAAAATGGGCTGGGTCCCCTGTTCTGACCTTTTTGATTTTATAAAAAATGACGATATCGTTGAGGTCTACGACACTTCCTTTCATCAAGTCTTCCGCAATTTACGTTTCATTCAAATCTGCAGTTATTCTTTTGAAGAAATTGTCAGTTTCGAGTGGCCTCAATTATTCAAACGAACCGAAGAGGATTCAGGCCACCTTCTCGAGACCTCGCGACAGCTAATTTCCGGAGAGATCCGCCATACGGTAGTTCCCGAAACAGGACGACACACTATTGAGGAAATTTTCTCTGAAGAAAGACGGGTCTTTGCCGGGATTCACAAATGTCTTTCGCCAATTTTTGATAAAAATCATAATCCCATTGGCTTTGTCGGCGTCACCTCGGCCGAAGTTATTGCAACACTTGCGGTTATTCCTAGCCCAAGTGTTGCCCCCGAAAACGGGTTTTCTGGCGGTTTGTTAGCCTCGAAATGAGACGACCTCAGAAGCGGTATTATGGAAATTGACTAATGCTGATGGCCTGGTGAAAAGGGACAATTTAAGTTGATAAATGTCTCTTTTCACCACATACTTAAATCATGAATAAGCAACAAGAAACAAAGCTCAAGAAGCTGGGTGTCTTTACCCTGCGCCAGGCAGAAAATCTTGGCCTGAGCCAACAGGAGCTCTCACGGCTGGTAGCCGCAGAAAAAATAAAGAGAGTCTCACGTGGAATCTATCTTCATCCAGAAGCGGATCTTGAGGTTGATGTTGGGTTTCAAATTGCCTGTGCGAAGTTCGGCCCAGAAGCCGCCATTGGTGGGCTCTCGGCCCTCTTTCATTACAACCTTGCGGAACAAGTACCCGGCCACACTTGGGTGATGGTTCCCACTGAACGAAAAACTCGTGAGTCGGGATACAAGCTCATTCGCACTAAGGTCAGCCTTGATAAAGGCATCATCACGGAAAATGGCTATCGCATCGTATCGCTTGAGCGGGCTATTCTTGAGGGGCTTAAATTCATCACAAAAATTGGAGAGCGAACTGCCGTGAAAGCAGCCAGAGATGCTCTTGCTAAACGACAAACAACTGAACTAAACCTTGGAAAGGCCGCCAAAGAGCTTGGTCTTGAGTCTGTACTGACCAAGTATCTTGAGGTGATCGTTCCATGACGACAAAAGCAAAAGGCACTTCCGTCCGCCAAAAAATAACGGATCTTGCAACAAAACTTGATGTCCCCTTCCAGAATATTCAAACGGCATTTATGATCGAGCGTCTTGTCGCAAGACTTGTGGCAGATAAAACTTTAGCCAAGAACCTCGTATTCAAGGGTGGGTTCGTCGGTCTTCGGGTTTATAATTCCGAGCGATACACAATTGACCTCGATGCCCTGCTGGTGAAAGCCGACATTAAATCTACTCTCGTTCTAACCAGAAAAAATGCTGAAGTCGATTTGAATGACGGCGTTTGGTTTAAATTTGAAGATCAAATGGATCTTGCGACTCAGGGTGAATACGGTGGAATCCGCCAGACGTACCGGGTAGGAATTGGTGAAGTGCTAAAAAACCTGAGCAAGGCACAAACTATTCATTTTGATTTGGGCATTGGTGACCCGGTGACTCCGGGGCCGCAAAAAATTGAAGTGCCATCGCTGCTACCAAAGGGCGAAGACATCAGTTGGTCGGTGTACCCGCTTGAAACAATCTGTGCAGAAAAGATCCATGCACTTATCACACATGGCAATATCAACTCCCGCTCGAAAGACGTTCACGACTTGTCGATGTTTTTGCTAAAGGTCGATGCCGCTACCATTGGCCAAGCCTTGAGAAAATGCTTTGCATTTAGAAAAACAGAAATGCCCGAGAGTTTCTCGAAAACCATCAAGGCCATCAATACGACAAGTTTGCAGAGGGGCTGGATGACCGCCACGACGACCGTACCAAAAGAGCGAGACTTTAAAGAGGCCTTCGATGAAATCGTAAAAAACATGGCCCGACTGGAGAAGTCCTTCAAATGAGTGAATTGGAAACCGGTCGGAGTCACCTCGGCCGAAGTTATTGCAACACTTGCGGTTATTCCTAGCCCAAGTGTTGACCCCGAAATCGGTCTTTAATTTCCTTAAGCTGCTTTGGCTGACTTGGCTCCGCGTTTTGCCAAGTCTATATCCTGCAAAAGAAGGCCGTAAAGATTTAGTGAATCGTCTAAATTGCGTTTCACTAAGCTAAGATGATCATCGCTGACCCCCTGCAAGGACTCGAAGGCCTTATCCAGATGGTCGGGATCTTCGTTTGCGTGGACTCGTAAGAACTTGCGACCTTAAAGCGCCCAGCGGCCAAAGCCAAAAGCCTGGTCGAATGGCAAACATAGAAATACGTTTGCGCCAACCAATCCGCGTAGACCCGCTTATCAGACCAACTTTGATTCACAAAGCCGGCTTCAATGGGAACAATTTTTTGTTCGAAGGACCTTTAGCCGGCGTTCCTTTTTCCGGCACTGATCTCCTGGCGCAACGTGACTTCATAGGACTTCAGTAATGACTTCATAATCTTTTTTTCGGGAATTCCCAGAATCGTAATTAACTTTCCCAAGACATTCAGCGGGATTTTTGAAAGGCCTCTTTCGAAAAGAGAAATAAACTGCGGCGAATCGAAACCTAGCCGTCGGGCCAGATCGAGTTGGGTTAACCCCTTTTCCTGACGGTATTCTCGCACCAGAATCCCAAGGTCTAAATCAACTTGCTTTATAGTCACCCCCATCGAATTCCTATTTGCTACCGATTCTCTCGGCCTCTGGTCAAGTATATAATGATGAAATAGCCGGGCTTCACTTCGGGTAGGCAGCGGTAGGCCTCTGCTTTGGAGGGGGGCCGATTTGCTTTACCTTATTGGATTGAAGTGTAAGGATAGATAAATGTTGTTTCTTGCTCCTGTACCTTTTTTCATGCTTGCGATTGCCGTCATAGGGGTTGCGATGGTGCCCGCAATGTGGGTTGGCGCCTATCTTTGGGCTTTATCTGATTCCTCGACAAGTTTGCTGAAATACTTTCTCCGTGGCCTCAGCCTGCCAGTAGGCTTCTATATCTACGGGTTTAGCCTGTTGTTAGTTGCACCGCTGGTTAGTTTTGTCATGGGGGGGCGACTCAAACCCTACCGCGGTAGTCCGGTGTCTTTTAAATGTATTGGCTGGTATGTGCAGGCCGCTTTGACCTTTGTTGTTCGTTACAGCTTTTTGGAGTTCATAACACCAACGGTCTATCTCAATGCCTATTTCAGATTGATGGGAATGAAGATTGGAAAGAACGTCTACATCAACTCGACCCATATTTGCGATCCCAGTATGATCGAACTTGGCAACGGATGCACAATTGGCGGTAGCGCCAACATTATGGGCCACTATGCCTCTGGTGACTTTATGGTCATCGCCCCAGTAAAAATCCATCGCAAGGCCGTTGTCGGTTATGGCGTAACGATCATGGGTGACGTCGAAATTGGCGAGGGGGCCAAGGTACTTGCGAACTCCTTTGTCTTGCCAAAAACCAGAATTCCAGCCGGGGAAATTTGGGGTGGGGTTCCTGCTGTACGACAAAACCTTCCTGTCAAAGACCCGGCAATAATCAAAGGGACCCTCGATTGATTGTAAAGTTAATATTTATTTTATGCGCTTTGGGCTTGTGGTTATTGTCGCAAAAACTAATCCATCAGCATCATGCTAGTTTGCCGCCAATGCACGACAGCGTTCACTGGTGGACAAAAAGAATAAATCAATATCTGCAGCTCAATAAAAAGATAACCAACCGCCTGCTGATTTCCAGTTCACTAATAATTGATTGCCTGGCCCTGTTTCTTGTCCTTTGGAGTCTACTCGGACCAAGTTTTCGTCCCTTTGTTGCGCTAGTCATTCTATTTACCAGTCGCCAACTGACACAAAGCTTGGCCGCCCTACCCATCCCCCAGGGAATGATCTGGCACAATCCAGGATTTCCATCCTTGTTGGTCACCTACGAGGTCGCAAATGATCTTTTCTTCTCGGGGCACACCGCCATTGCCGTTCTGGGTGCCCTCGAGCTGCTAGCTGTTAGTCAAACCCACAACTTGCCGTTGCTAATTCCACTAGCCATTGGAATTATGGTTTTTGAAATTGCTACCGTCTTGGTTTTGCGGGCACACTGGACCATCGACGTCATTTGCGGGGCTTTTGCCGCCGTGGCAATTCACTATTTTTCAGTTCACTTCCAGTCTGAAATCGACAATATCGTTAATCAAATTCAAAACTGGATTTAGCACGGCAGATAGCGACGATTAAAGAATGAATTTAATTTGTAATGATAGTTTTAATTCAGGCCTGACCGGCTTATTTGATTCAGTTTCATGCAGTAAGATCCTCGCGGGATGGGTCATTCCAGCGACAGCCAGCGTGGCTTCCACGTCCCGGCAAGAGCCAAGCCGCAATACAAAGCAAGAAATCAGAGCATTGGTTAGCTCCCAGGTTGAAAAGCCATGGACTCCTTTGTTAACGCTCCATTTTTTAACCAATGCTTCAAATTCTTATCTGCCAAAAAAGTTAAAACGCGACGCGCCCTTGTCGGATCTATTCATATTTTTCCCCCTCCGTTAGATTGCAATATATACATTGCAATCTTACTGAGCGCGCTGCAAAAGGAATTATGAAGAAGTTAACCGACGAAGAAGTACGCAAGTCATTCAAAATCCATCACATTAGCGACACTTGCAAACGCCGCCGAAGCCATAGAGTGCGAGTTGATCTATGCAATCAGGCCTGAATTATAACTATCATTGCAAATTGAATTCATTCATTAATCGTTGCTATCTGCAGTGATTTTTAGTCGATTCAAACTAAACGGCCGTCGATTGCAGGCAATATCGACCTAGCCCCGTTCATACGGAAAGCTAGGTTCGATAATTGGATGGCTATTGGGCGCCGGTGGCGACCCAAACTCGAAGAATGTTTCGTTGCTTGATGCTCATCAATCCGTTGAGGATATTTGGCATTGGCAAAAATCTATCATTGGTTCGTGAAATCATTCGACCATTCAGTGCTACAGATCTTGCGGTGGTTGCGTTGGCAAGGTCTTCAAAAAGATTCACCGCTAATAAACCTGGATTGCCAAATGAGTTTCCACTTTTGCCGCCGACTTTGTGGCATTCAGAGCAGCTTGTATAAAGCACGTTGATGTTTCGAGTCACTGCGTCGGGGATCGCACCTGAACTTGGCGGCGCAGTTCGCAGTTGATCCAGTGTAATGTTTCCGTAGTCATTCAAAACTGTTCTTTTAGTTCCTGCGGCAGAAATGTTTCCTGCTAGATCTCTGGCAAAAACATAGACGTCACGAGTACCCGTTGCCGTCAATCCGACAGTTGTTGGAATCTGCAAAGAACCCGGGACGAAGGCCGCACTGCTTGCGCCATATTCATTGTCATTCCACGTCCAGCATGGATTAGTCAAGATTGGCGCCGGTGCTGCTAACCCGGCACTTTGTTCAAGGACACAATAGTCACTGACACCCTGAGGGACTGCTAAGCTTGTATTGACACTCATTGAATAGACTTGAAACCGATCTTGAGCGGAACAGTTCTCAGAAATTGCCGCCGCACTACTGCAATTCGTAACTGTAAAAGCAGGTGCCGAAGGTGGCGTTGTATCAACCACAATCGACGTCGATGCCGCAGAAGAGTTAATTTTAAGATCTCCGTTGGCAACATAAAGATATATCGCTTTTGATCCTTCGCCGGCAGGCAAAACCAGTGAAGACGGTCGACTTAGAAACCAACCTTTACTTTCAACCGGTCCAAGTCCTTGCACGCAATCTGCTTCCGTATTTGCAGGCTTTGAATCCACCGGGGATAAACACCACCGGACGACCCCTGAATCTTTAGTGATTGAAACGCCAACTGTCGAGGTCGCACTCAACGTTCGCGAGCCTGTTCGCTGATCTGTTAGATACATATTTGGAATTGCTGGTGGATAGCCCAAACCATCATCCGAGATCGGCACCAGGCGGCGCGCATACAGTGCAAATTTATCATCCGATGAAATTGGCTCAAGAAAAGAATCCCCGTTGGCAATCATAAGATCGTAAACGGTGTCTTTATCGGCCGCTGACTGTAAGACCTTACTAATATTTACGAATGTGGTTTGGCTGGATATCTGCTGCCCATTCCTGTAGACATAAAGTCCTTCAAAAACAAATCTCCCTGCATTCTTTTTTAAAGTCAAAACTGGATCGGAAAAAGTATAGCCCCTTGCTAACAACAGACCATTTTCGCAGCGATAGAAAACTTTAAACTTCAAACTTAAAAGCGCAGGGATTGTTTTAGCGGTACCGGGGCCTAAGTCCTCGCCCAACTCCAGGTCCCATGTCATTGTTTGCACTGGTGCATCGCCCACGTTGGGACAGATCGGATTGTTAAGCAGAGCTCCATAAATCGAAGGCAAAGCTTTTGAAGCAGTTAAAATACTTTCATCAATTCCGCCGCCTTCAATTTTCGCTTGGCAATCCATGTAGTCGGTCTCTGCTTGTGGCCATTCTTTTGCGAAGGCTTCCATCTTGGTTTGATGAACTGGCCCAGTATATGGGACACGATGGCTGGAAACGGCTTGAGAAGCGATCTTTTCCAATCCATAACTTTTGAAGGTTCCATAAGACATGCTGATATCTTTAGAGGCCAAAGGTGGCGCTACACCTTCCACGTGACACGAGGCACAGGCCTCTTGCGATTTAAAAAAGGCCCAAAATGTATTCGAGTAAGTATTCATCAACTGAGTTTCACAAAGACCGGATTTAGTCGAAGCGGTCTCGTTGACTTCCCCGATCGTTTCGTGACGACTGGAACAGTTGTTATAGCCAAACATCACAATTGATAGAACTGCGACAACAGGGATTACCTTGGTTGCGATCAATCTCATCTTCATCATTCCCCCCATTGCCATTTCCCCTTGTCACTGGCCGCACCTAAAAAATAGTCCTGTATTTCACGACTACTGCATATTCGTCCAAAGCTCGATTAATGCTCTTTGGCGAATTTCAGCTGGCGTCGTCCAAGTCCCATTTGCAGGCATACGATTTCCAACATCTGTTGAAAATATTCTTGTGAGAATTTCCGGTTTTTTTAGCGGATTTGCTATCGCTTCAATTTTTAAGTTCGTCGTGGTCGTCTTTCCATTATATGTTTGCGAGCTTCCATCATGACAGCTAAAACACCGACCTTGCAATACAGCCGACGCATCGTTTGCAAAATCAGGTCCTGCATTCAAAGACAGTCCGGAAAGCTGAAGGAAGGTCACAGGGCCAACTGTGTTATTAAGGCTAACCGTCGCGGCCCCAGCCGTGTCACTGGGCACAGGAAAGGTCGTTGAAACATTCCCTGCTTTATCCCGAACTGCCGCATAAATTTCATTCATTCCCGAAATTCCAAGCGTCACGAAATCGGGTTTTGCGACAAATGTACAGTTGATAGCGGTAATCGTAATATTGTTTGCCGGCGTGTTAGCGGCAACTGTGCGAACACAATAGGTCAATTGACTTGGGTCAGTCCCATTTGGGCCATCAGAGCCAAGGCTCTGCCATGTAAGATCAGCAATCTGGGTGGACTTACCAATATATTCAGTTTTGAATAAAGCAGTGAACTCAGGCGGACTTGGCGGCACCGTATCTAGCCTAAATTCCTTTTCCGCAACGGTTTCCAAAACCGCTCGTGCATCAACGAACCACATTCTGACTTTGTTTGCCGTATCATTTTGCAACAAATTCAAATGCGCCAAAGAGATAGTTCGTAAATCAACCCGATACGCCAGTGGGATATTCGTATTTGCCGTATGGTTGACACCCGGTTCGATAACCAACCAACCGCGTTTATCCAGGTACGGCAAATTTACACCTGCCCAACCTGGACATACTTCATCCGATGAAGCCAATGTGGCTGGTGAAGTCGTTATGCACCAGCGTCCTATTTTGCCAGATGCGGTATCTAGGGCAGCGCCAGTTTTTACCCGAAGGGTGGCAATGGCTGAATTGCTATAGCTAGTGTCCGCTGTGCCACCGTCATTGGTAAAAGCAAAGTCAAAATTTCCAAGTTTTGGCAATCCTGAAATGTCCCTTGGCTGAATCCGCATTACTTTTGCGATGATCGACATCCGGTCCGTAGATGAAATCTTTTCCATTTTCAAATTCATGATTTTATTTTCAGCTGACAGATTCTTAGCAAGATCAAGGGCGCCAAAGCCACCGACTTTGATATCCAAAGCACTCCAAGAAAGGCCACCATCCACAATGAATCGGTTGTTTACTAAAACATAAACAGATTGAATTACGAACTCATCACTGCCGTTAAAAAGCTGTACCTTGGGTTCTGAAATTGAATATCCAATGGGCTTAGTAGCACCCGCCGGAAGATTCACAAGATTCACATCAAATTTTGCAGAAATAATTCCTTCGATATATTGCTCATTTGTACCAAGTTCACGGGGATCACGCAGATCCCACGACAGGACTTGGGCCTGTGGCGTGCCAAAATAGATTAGGCTGGGTACCTTACCCGCAGTCAGCATAATATCGCCATTATTGTGTGGTTGACCCGTTTTACAGACATCATATTCAGAAACCGAGCGTTCCCAAAAAAATTGCATACTTTCAAAAGCGGGCAAAAGTTGGCCGCCGGTGATTTCGTTATTCACACCTTCTACAATGTCATGGTCTGGATCAACAGCCGCCTTGTTCAGATTGAAATATCCCAACTGAGAAAAGGTGTTATAGGCCAAATTGATATCACTAGAGGCAAAGGGCTTACCGGATTTTCCGGCATCATCATGGCAAGTGGCACAGGACTTTTCCCGCCGGGCAAATCCGTAGTAGGTGCTTTCAAATCCAGCCTTGAGTTCGTTTTCACAGACATTCAATTGCTGGACACTTGCCGCAGTAACTTCGTGTTTACCCGGTGCGCAGTTTTGAAATAGGACGGCGACCGCTGTATACGCAACGCTCACTGCAACAATTCGGCCCAGAATTTTTAACTGCATCATACGTCCCTCGTTATCCTACCAACAGCTCTAATCCAGGGTCTATGCCGCTACTATCGGCATTAGCCCTTCTGTAACTTAATGACTTTTTCGCGAATTCCATCGTCAACAGCGACTCGATTGGCGCTCAAAAACGAGCGCATTCCATTCCAGTTGGCATAGTTAGCAAAAACAGCTTCTGCTGCCACCTGAGGGTTGCCGCCAGTTGGAAAAGAAGCATCTGCCACTTGCCCCGCGGTAAAACCACCAACCTGGTTGCCACTGGTTTCCGGAGCTTTCCCTGACGGATCAAAAGCGATCATATACATCACACCTGAGCTTCCCCGGTCCGAAGTCCAGACCGAAGTCGCATCTGGCGTTGGAGCAGAGGATGTAGAGCCGTCAGAACAAACGTAAATAAAGCATTTTTTATTTAAGAACTTAGCTGTTCGCAATATTTTCCCGACAAGCTCGCCGGCTATTCGATCGCGACCATCACCTGTCCCACGGGTGCCATCATGATAGTCATAACCGCCTAAGTTAATGTTTACGGTAGCCGCGTTTCCAGTAAGGGAATTATAAACCAATGCCCCTTGCACCATTTGCCCATCCGTCGGCGCAGTGGAAGCTCCATTATTATTATTGCTCCAGATCTCGCGCATTCGTCCCTGGGTCTCCAGCGGCCCATTTGCGAAAGGATTCACGTCGCCACCACCAGAGGCGATCAGACCTGAATTTCGGATCCCAACACAGTTCAAAAGTTGCAGTGTTGATTCTCCACCCGAAACTTGAGAAAATCTTTGCAACTGTGACGAAGAAAGACCGGCGACGGTCCTAGCAATTCTTGCGTGTTGGTCTTTACTCATATTAGCAAAAGCACCTGAATATCCTAACGAGCTTGCAAGGTCAGACACGCGGCTAACAATAAATGGTGCCGGAGGTGGCGGACCGGCAGGGCGTTGGTTGATTCCGGTTGATGAATTTTGTGTACCCAAATTCGGCAGCTTTGATCCCTGCATTCCCATCTTTAGAACCAAGCCAGTGACATCAATTGGGTTTGCCCCTGTATCATCATTCAACTGCACTGGTAAAGAAACCAGCGTCGTTGATGAAATCGCTAATGCCGCGGCATCTGCTTGCGCCTGCGTGGTCTGATTAGCCGGCCCATTTGGGCGCTGGACGCCGCCCAAAAAATTACTGACCAGAGAGTTCGCAACCGGCTGGTTATTTGTTCTCAGTGCGCCGGCAAAGTCGGCACCATTAAATGACTTAACAACGTCAAAGGACTGACCTGGACCGTTGCCCAATCCGACAAGACTGTAAGACGGTAAAAAATCACCATTTACCGTTCTTAATGCCAACTGACTGGCCAACGAGGCTCCGCCTTGAAGATTGATTGTAATAAAAGGGATCATCGAAGGACCCATGCTGTCACAAAGTCCCTGAGCATAAGCTTCCCGGCTTAATACAGTCGCTAAAGTGGGGCCCACCACCCATGCAGAAAATGGAATAATCCCGGTGGCCAGGAAGTCCCTGCGGGTAATTGGTTTTTGATGACCAATTTTTGCCCAAAGTGGCGTTTCGGTCTTAGGATCTTTTTTCCAGCGACTCATGTTTCCCCCGAATCAAGTTCAATTATTTCGCTTAACTTAAATCAAAACCAGCTTCCCCAGCAGCCCTTTTAGCCTAGTAAACCAAGGCGTCCACACTGGAAATCATTGAAGCGCAAACTGCAACGGCAAGATTTCTTTTTTCAGTCCCCGAAAACCCAGGAACCCCTGAAACAGATCCTAGCAATTCATTTGAAATCGAACTTTGTTCATCCGGCTTAATTTCCCGTGACCAAAAGGCTCTAGCCATGCGTGCGCTGACATCATTTAGCTGATCGCTGCTGACCGCCGCGGTGCTTGAAAAATCAATTGCCGAAAAAAATCTTCTTTCGCTAGCTGGCGTTTTTGCCATTTCCATCGCCACAACCTTGTCACAGACAGTTCCCGCCAAATTCACGACAGCGACCATCATCGGACCGGTGATCCCGTCGATATCTCGATTGGAAGGGAAGGCGCCAGACCTTTCTGAAAACATATTTGTAATATTTCTATCCAATGGGTTCTCAGGGTCGGTGGCAGTTTCAATTCCAGAAACAGAAATCATCGTCTTCAAAATTTGTTCTGCCGTTAATAGTGATACACCGAAGTCAGGTTTGCTACTGTCCAGCTGACTTTGTACGCCCTCATCACCTGTGCTATTGCTTTTAAAATCTTCAACGACAAAGCTTCTTGAGCAGTTGAACCCATAAAGCATTGTCATCGATAGCATCGCTAAGGATAGGGCTCCGTACTTTACTCTTTTGGTTAAGCTTTTCACAAATCCCCCGTTCAATTTTTAAATGGCAAAACAAACCTTCAAGCTAGCCAACTATTTCACGCATTGCGGATCCGCGGCGATTCTTTGAAACAATCCTTTTAACTTATAATTGTCTTTTTCAAATTGACTTGCGTGCTTGAAGATCAAATCTTTCACGAAGTTAAAGTCATAACCTTGTGGTGGCAAACAGACGCTTTCATAGACTCGTTTTGACAGACACTGTGAAAAGCGTGCGGAATCGGACAGCATGCGGCCAAAGTCAGTGGCGCCAAAACCGCCACGTGCGTTCGGTCCAGTCCAACCAAAAAGAGCTCGGTTTTTAAGTCCCACGGCATTATTCACAAAACTGTCATCAGTGATTTCAAATCCGGTTGGGAAAGTCGTATTGTTGTGATTCATTTTGTAAACGACATTATATGCAAATGATTTTTGTTCTTGCGGACTTGCGTTTTGCGAAAGTGCAAAGCCAAAACCGTCAGTTGATGTGTTTACTTTTGCATGCCGTACATAGTTATATGTCCGACCGCCATTCATTACGGTGCTAAAGTCCCAAGGCGCGAAGACCCCGCGAAAGCCATCCATCACGGTGTGGCAGCCTTTGCAGTTTGTCTCGAATTTCGAGTTATCTAAACCCGGTGTACGATCGATATCCCGACCGATACGGGCCCCAGAGGCTGAAATATCTGCAATTTCTGCCATCGGAAGGCAAGCAAAGGCGCGCAAAGAGTATTCGACCATTCGGCGATTAGTCCCCGCAACCGCGTGTGATGACAAAAAGGCCCGTGAAGTCAAAACACCAGCTGGATTTGGACTGGGCTCGACACGCTGAAGCGCCGGGTCGCCGTATAAAATCACTTGTCCCATCTTGACCGGAAATCCACGAGGAACCGGTTCGCTTCTATCTTTATCAATTCGCATTAGAACTTTACCGATATCCCAATCCCCATTGTCTAAGTCACTGTAGTGATTGTTTGAAAGCAGAATGTCGTTAACTAAATTCGAGCGAACAACAACCTTGGTGGGATCAGCGACGTAGTAGAAGTCACCAGTTAGAAGGTCTTTGGCGTTAGTTCCATCCCGAGTCACGCCAATGAACGAGGCCGCAAAGTCGTTCAAAGGTGCGCGCAGGGTCTCTTCGCGATTGGACATTTGAATTGCGAATTGTTTTACCAAAATATTCAAAAAAGCGGGATTAGGTTCAAGACCAACATCCCCATTGATAACCAAACCCGCCGCGCCAACCCGATCCCCCGCAGCTAATTTTTCTTCAACCTTAAGAACAGTGGGATGATCGATCGGATTGATGATTCCAGTCAGTCGATTCACTAACTTTTGCGCTTGTCTGCGGTATTCAGAAATCGGTTTACTTAGATCTGGTTTTACCGAAGCAAGTTTCGATTGTTCCCCAGGAAGACGCCCACCTAGAATATCTGCTTTCGGCAAAGCACTACAATATACTGCTAGATGCTTAATTTCCCCAGACCATTGTTGATTGGCCATACTAGAAACAGTTGAAGTCGCCAAAGAAAAGCGCTCATTGCCAATGACAAGATACGCAGTAGGTAAAAACTGTGGATTGACGTAGTAAACAGTCGGGTTATTTACAGTCCCATTGTCATTGGCTTCATTAATATTTGCAGTCAGTTGGTAGGTTCGCGGCATTCTATTGACATAAATTGTAAGCTCGCCCCGAACAGTAGCTGTCGGTGCTTTGAATGAAACTATGAACTCTGTGTAACTGGCTTCACCGGCGATGACTCCGTCACCTTGCCGCACACTCGAAAATGCACCAGAAACTGATTCCATCATACTGGACCTAGCGGGCCCTGGGTTTCGGACCTGAAGCCCAATTCGTTCGCTGCCAGTTGCTCCGGTTTGATAGATTCCCCAGTTCGGTGCAGAAAAACTTCTTACTGAAAAGGTGGTGCCATTCTGACTCACATTGCTTTCGGGCTTGCCGTTTGCATCAAAAGCTACGTTTGAAAGACCGACGATAAGATTTCCCGCAACCCCATTTCGACCGATCATATTTCCATTGTTATTATTTCCCTGCATCGGAAACCAAGGCCGGGCAAAAAGCTGAACTGTAAAATCTGAACAGGTATTTATCGCAGTCGCAGCACCAGCACTTACCAAAAGATTTTTCTCAGCCTGAACGTGGGTATAACCCATATCTAAAGTCATGGCGTCGCCGCCGGTGTTGTTGGCACGATTAATAATTAGCTTTTTGCCATCAGACGAGGACTTTATACCTATAGGTTTTTCAGTAGGAATGGTACCCTCGTTAACCGACTGAAGCGTTAGATTAACGGACTCGGCAGCAGACGGAAGTGCTGGGGTGGATGCAGCTTCATTAAATCGATAAATCAAGGCGGCGCCAGCATCATCACCACAAAGTGAAGCATTGTCGGTAGCAGGGTCCGTACCTTCACAAGTTGGTTTATCACTAGATGCGAAGGCTTCTTTTCTTAATGCATAGCTTGATTGCGATACGCTCAGGGTTAACATTGCTGCAGTTGCCAGAACCAAATATGAATTTTTTCCAAGTGTTCTCACAATTATCCCCCCAAAAATACAAAGCCCAAAACCAATCCCTTGGTCCCACTAGTTCATCGGCAGGATGGACCAAAGTCTTTAAACCAAATATTAATGACCCCAAAAGCCAATCGACTGCATTGAAACTCAATGCGGTAATAGTTCATAGAGCAACTCCTATGCCGACCCAAAGCCTGCAGGGTGTTTGCTTTGTCACATGAACTGTCAAATGATTTTTGTTTGTACAGACTAGACCTAGGTCTTTGTTTTCACAGGGACTTTAGCGCACAGTTCTTCAGTTTTTAAAATTAGTTCGACAATTAGCAGTAACAATCAGGGATTTGTCTCACTTTGAATCAGGTGTGATGACTAGTTAGATTCCATTGGTTGAATAACCGTACATAGTAACACCGGTCACTGGGCCATTGGTAAATGTACACAAACCCAGAGTTCCTTCGCCTTGATAGCGACCGAAATTTGGTAAGTAAAGACAGGCGTCACCTGACTCACACATTCCGTTGTGATTTCCCGACGCTGAATAGCCTGTCATTACGGGATCAATAATTTCTACAGCATGAGTCAGGTACGTTCGTGCCGGTGATATTGCAATGCCAGTAAAGTCATAGGATGAAGTCACATTGCCATTGACGGCTGCAGGACAGGCCGCCCCTGCAGTAAAATTTCCATTATCAGTGGACACGGACAGTGTGTTTTTATAAATTTTTGTACCGGTTGCTAGAAGCTTGAAATCCAAAATGGAACCTGTGCCTGCCGTCCATCGTCCCGCTGTTCCCCAAACGCCCCAAAGTCTAAATGGATTATCAAAACGATTCCAATCAAAGGTAAGCGGAGTCACCGGAAATGTCGCGGCACCATTTGTATCAGATGTATTTGCGGAGTCAGCACTGACCAGTGCACCAACGAAATTACTAGCCAATATAGAACCTTGGTAAAAAACTGAACCCGTTGAAGTTCCTCGAGGCAAGCAAGTGTTCGGAGTGACTCCGTTGACAGAGGTGCCATTGGTTTCTGTGCAAGAAGTCGTGTTGTTCGTCACAAGCAAGTTTCCTAGAATAACAGGTGGAGCACCTCCAACGTTATCCTGGACGATATCCTGAGTTGTTGAACCAAGTGATGCCAGTCCATGAAAAGAGGCTGTATTACTGACATTCACGCCGACTCCATTTTTTAGAGCTAGCAGATTGCTGACTTCAACGGGATGATTAACATTCAGGCCACCCACCGAATTGAATGCCGTGGTGACGCCCGACAGAAATGAACCCTTACTTCCTGTTGCGGCATTGCTTAGGGTGACTCCGCTTCCTGCATTGCCAACAGACAAGACATTTGTAAAAAAGTTTTCAGGAGAATTAACATAAATTCCATCGCCACCATTATTTGAGGTATTCACATTTGTAAAAATATTATTTGAAGTAACGATATTCAATCCATGACCCGTGCTATTGGCGACGGTAATATTTCTGAAAACTCCATAACCCCCCGTATAGGTCGTAAATCCTTTGTCCCAATTTCCCGAGGTGACCAGCCCGTCGACAGTGTTGTAGTTAGATGGACTGTCCCAACCAATCCATAGACCACAACAACCACCCGTCACATTGATCTGAGTTAAGTAGTTGCTGTGGGCTGAATTATTCAACCACACGGTGTCGTCAAATGGATTAACAATCGTGGTTCGATGAACTCTTGAATGAGTGGTTACCGCAAGCAGCAGCATAATGTTGGGAATACCTGCGCCATCTAAACTAACCTCAAACCAAAGAAATTTCTGACTACCCACCGATAGCATTGCCGATCTGTTGGCACTTGCGGTCTCCCCGCCTTGGTAACTAACTGTAGCTGCAACAGTTCCATTGTATGTCATTGTAACGCCTGGAAGTGTCACCACTGCCAGTTTGTCTAGATTAAAATTATAGCCTTTTGTACCTAGCGAGGTTGCCATCGTAAACACTGTTCCCGCCGTATAGACGGCATCAGGCCCTGTTGTATCATCATCGATCCCATCTATGACGATAAACGATCCCGTGTCGTTAAGTGGTAATGGAGTTACCACATTTGTCCACCATATTCCAGAAGCACTAGATCCTGCTGCTGTACCAGCCAACGAAACACTCAAACTATTCCAAGCGCTTGTACTAACGAGATTCGCCAACCCCGTGGTGGTTTTAACTCCAGTACTAAAGAACGTTGCTATACCCGCTTTGACGGCGCACGACCAACTAAAGACACCGAGACTATCGGTCATTGTTAATCCCGTGCAGCTTGCAAGTCCATCAATCACTACCTTGCGCATTTCACCGCCATGCAGGCAGGAGGAATAATAGTTCTCCGTGCCAACACAAGCCGTATCCGTGGCGGAATAAATATCTGCGCCGTCGTTTTTAACATAGTCATTCCAGTTGCTACCGTTGGTCGGATACGCGGCGGCAACAGAAAGTAGAACTTTCCATGGCGTTGAACTATTTGAGGTCATGTTATTCAAATTATCTACCGTTCGCATGTTCACGTAGTAAGAAACAACTTTACTTGTGGCAGCTATGGCATAGCCACTGACCGGTGACGCCGGCGCATCCGTCCATGCTTTAATGTCACTGGCGGCACTGCCGGCCGTGCCAGTACCAACTGCATACTGGTATTTAAGAACCCCCGCCGGGCTATCTGTGGCGTTATTCGAATAAGTAAAATCAGGACCCACTGTTAAGCTTGCTGTGTTTCCAGTCTTGGTTACGCTATTGGCCCACACCGGACCAGTGTTATCAAGAACAACGCTATTGGAGTCGACCCGACTACTGATATTACCAGCAGCTGTCCGCACCCAAACACTTAAAACTTTTGCATTGTTGGTACTACTAACAATAAAGCTTGTTGGCAGAGGAAAATTATTCCAAGCGCAAGTTGAATTGGAAGTATTGTTTTCTAAAATACAGTAATGCGCAGGACTTCCCGACGTGGATCCAAAAGTAAGATTGTAAGTCGTGCTTCCCGTTGGACTGGTATTTGAAATTGTGGCAGAAGCCAAAGTCGGAACCACAGTAGCATGAGTCATCGTAACTGAAGCACAGGAAGACTCAGCAAGGGCTGCGTCCCTGTATTTTACATAAATAGTGTTGCTCGCACTTGTATTTGGTAAAGTCCAAGCTTTGGTGTAGTTAAAGGTCTCCCAAGCCCCTCCGTCACAATTGTTGGCTGTGCCGCAAGAAACTGTATTGGTAATACACATTTGCGTGGCTACAAAACTTGCGGGATTCATTGATAAAATGACACTGGTCGAATTCGTAGCCGAAGCCCCGCCATTGGCAATCACTGTTGGATTTGCGCTATAGCCGTTAATCGGATGGGCATACATTGTGATTCCACTAACGGTTCCATCTTGAAATACACAAGTGTAACCTGAGTAGTCGCCGTCCCCTTGATAGGCCCCATAGTTAGGGGCATACAGACAGGCCTCGCCCGATTCGCACAAAGCATCATCATCACCAGAGTTGTCAAAAAGAATTTCAAAGGCGTTAAGCAGGTAAGTTTGGCTTGTCTGATTTGTTGCAACCTGATTGCCATGAATAGAAGATGGGCAAGCACTACCCGCGACAAAAGTTTCATTCGGTGAAGTAAAATCTTTGGTGCTATTTCGCAAAACAGTCGCACTTTGAAGCAGTCGCCAGTCCATGATTTTCCCGGTGCCTGTTGTCCACTGCCCCTGCCCGGCTTTTCCCCAAGTTCGCCAGCTGTTCGAAAAATTTAGCCAGTCCAAGGTGGCCCACGACCCTGGGAAGGTTGCAGCTCCTGCCGTATCGTAAGTATTTGCTGGGTCATCGGCATTGATAAAATATTGAAACTGAGTACTCAGATCAATTACACCCGAGGTAAATTTAGAAAAACTTGAAACACCACTTGCGGCACAGGTGCTATCTGTAATTCCGGTCCCGCCAGAGGCCACCGAGCAATCTGTGGGTCCACGGCCTTCAATAATAAAGTTTCCGTTGAACTTCGCTGATGTTGCCGTTGCAGCGACTATGATATTTGGATAACTTGTGGGCGAACTTGTGGCACCTACGACCAAGTGTCCAAGGGTCGAGTTATTCGGAGTTCCTACCAACCTAACGCCTGACTCATAATTCCCTTGAGTCAAAACATTATGCGCCGTCGTGCCCTGACTATCTGAGAAATATAATCCACCGATTGTCCCTGCTGTCGCATTCGCAGCTATGGTCAGGCCGACAATCTGATTGTTGATCGTCGAGCCCACGCTGCCACCAACCGCTACGCCGTACACAGAATTATTATTGGTGACAACCTGTGAGAATACATTATTTGCGCCCGATACAGAAATTCCACCGCCAGCGATACTTGAAATTCTTATTTTTTCAAATTTATTGTTATTGCAATTGGAACAGATGCTTACCCCGTAACCACTGCGGTATTGAATCAAAATATTTTTAAAACGGTTGTTACTTGATCCCGAATATACGGTGACTGACGCATATGTTCCGCCACCCCCAACAATACGGATATCTTCAAAGCTGTTGTAATGAGAAGCGCTGGGATACCCAATCCAAAAGCCTGCTTCCGGATTTCCGTACATCACTGAATCGCTAACGTGGATTGCATAAGCTAAATTAAACATAATCCCACTGTATGTGCCTGCAGGTCCGATCACGGAATTATGAACTCGGCCCATTTTGCCACCGTGGATTGTAACAGTTTCGACAGCGCCAATTAGATTGGCTTCAATCCAGTTGAACTTGGTTGCAAAACAAACCACTGATGATCCGTAAACACACTGTGCGCCGGCCAAGCCATTGTAAGTCAGTGCTACATTTCCAATCTTCACTAAACTTAGTTTATCAAGACTAAGACGATAGCCAGCCGTATTGCGACTGCTCGAATAGGTCAGTATGGTACCAGTCGTAAAAACAGCATCAGGCCCGGCGCCATCATCGTCCGTACCGTCCAGCACCAGTGTGGGGGTAGAGCTATTGTCTGGAAGGGCCGCAACCGTATTACTCCACCAAGTAGTACTGGCACTTGTTCCTATTTGCGATCCAGCCAAGGTTACCGAAATGTTCTTCCAACTTGTCGCATTCACCAAATCAGTTAGGCCTTTTCCTGCTTTGAATCCCTTAGAGAAAAATGTGGCCGTGGGTCCCACAACCTTACAGATCCAATCAAAGGCACCAAGACTGTCCGACATTGTAAGCCCCGCGCAACTTGCCACGCCGGTTAATGCAACTTTTCGTTTTTCCCCACCATGGATGCAATTCCAATATCCCAATTCAGTGCCAACACATGCCGTATCGTTTGCGCTGTAAAGATCTAATCCGTTGGCTAACACGTAGTCATTCCAGTTTGCCCCATTTGTTGGATAGGCAGCAGTGACGGTCAAAGTTAGATTGCCAGCCGTCCACCCCGCCGAGCTTATCAGCGGCAAACTTGGGTTCCCGACATTATCCACGGCCCGCAGATTAATATAGTAAGATGTCGACCCCGTTAAGGTAAGGCCGCTTGACGTAAATGTTGCCCCAGAAACATCGGTCCAGGTTTTGATATTGGTAAGTTGTACATCTGTGTCGTTACCAGCAATAGCCCGTGATTTTGTTCCGATCGCGTATTGGTACTTTTGAATTCCTGATCCTCCAACATCTGTTCCGTTACTCGTGAAAGTAACCACCGGAGATTGCACCAGCGAAGAATCAGTTGCCGCATGAGTTGGAACAGCACTGTAACTAGGTGCTGTGTTGTCGATGGTAAAGGTTGGCGATGCGGAAGATACCACAGATAGGTTACCAACAGTATCAATTGCAACTGCCGCAACAATCGTGAACTGAGCAGCTCCATTGGACGTGCAGCCTGTAACAAGAAGTGTCCGCGAAGAGTTTCCTGTGCCTGAAACCGTTGCGACACATCCGGTGCTAGCGCCAGAAAACAAAATCGCACTGGAAGATAAACTCACGCTGGCGGCATCAGAAAAAGAAACAGTAAAACTAGTGGATGTCGATGAGCTAACGTAGGCAGAAGAAGGTGCTGAAATCGTTAGACCAGGAGGAACGCTATCAATAGTTGCAGGTATAACAGAAAAGACCGAGGGCGATACGCCATTTTTGTTTACTCCAGCCCCCGCGGCAATGGCAATGGACATCAGTCCGTTGCCAGAGCATTGGGTTACATTGATAGATCGAGAACTCAGACCCGATCCTGAAATACTCGCCACACAGCCGGTACTGCCAGCACCTGAAATTGTGATCATCGACAAACTAAGATCGACGGATTCGGCAAACTTAATTGTTAGTGGAAAATTGAATACCGTAGTGGAACTTCCAATTACTGACGAAGGTGTTCCAATAGAAACACTCGGTATCGAGGTCCCGAAATCACCAGCAGAATCCCCCGAAGCAAGCTCGCTATTGATATTGCCACTAAACTGGCAAGACACTAGAATGAAAGCAGAAAAAGCCACACAAGCAAAGGCTTTCAATTGAACTAAAGATATTCGTATTTGCCGCAATTCCACAAGCTATCTATCGGAATCCTGGCCCCTAGACTTGAAAAGAAATACGCAGAATGAACCACTACGAAACGCTTTTCGAGACCACGGGAATTCCACAGACAAGTAGGGGGCCTTGTCCCTTTGCTACGGGTCTAAATTTGAGAAATTTTATTTTGAAGCCGGAGTTGTCGTTGTCACAAGGTCAGCAGCCCATCGAATGTAATCAGCCCATGGATGGGCACGAAATAAAGGCTAAACCAATCCGATCTGTTTGCAAAAGTTAGAAAATGGCAAGAGTGAGATCCGATCGTCAACTTGTTGATGCCGGGTTCCTAAGTGCACTTGGTAAAAATGAGGAATCGATGTTCTATCGCGGAAATAAAAAAGATGTGGTGAAACTGAGCCTTCTCCAGTTTTACATTCTACTGCAAAAAGTGGTTTTTTATTTTTTAGAACGACGAAATCAATTTCACGCCGGTCTGTATCACGTATAAATCTAAGTTCAGTTCTGAAGCCTTCAACATCTTCCAGGTAATGGCAGTACTTCAAAAGATGCGATGCCACCATGTTTTCAAAACGAAGACCCTTGCTTTCAACTTGGCTCCAGTCCCACAAATAAAGTTTTTGCTCTTTTTTTACAGCGCGAATTTTTGTAGAACCGAATGGTGCAATTTGATAACAATAGTAAAGTGAAGACAAAATACCAAGCCAACTTTTAATTGTTTTAAAGTCAGCCTCAATGTCATGCGCTAAAGAATTGATAGATAGCGGTGCTCCTACTCTATTTGGAAGTTCTTCGGCCAAAGAATAGACCTTTTCCAAGTCCTTTACTTCAGCCCAGTCTTTTAGGTCTGTCCGCACAAGGCGATCCAGCCTTTGATTGTGCCATCTTCTAAGGAATCTTGGATCTGCCTTTGTATAGGGTTCGGGGAAGCCTCCAAAAGTCATTAATTTTTCCAAAGCTTTTGCCGCATAGTTCAGTTCTGAAAGGCTGTAGGGATGCAACCGGTAATAGTAATATCGACCCAGTAAGGAGTCCCCACCTTTTCTAAAGTGGTCAAGCCGTGCAGATCCAGTGACTAGAAACGAATGGGTCTTATTCAGAGTATCGAAAAATCCTTTTACAAGATTTCGCCAAGACTTCATTTTATGGATCTCATCCAGAACAATAAGTCTTTCGGATTTCGGCCATTCTTGATTCTTAATTTTCTTCTTATGCTCTAAATTATCCCAGTTAAGATAAGCGGCATGCCCTTCGGTGTAATCTTGGATTAGGCTTTTCGCCAAAGTTGTTTTTCCGACCTGCCGTGGTCCTCCAACAAAGACCATTTTCTCAGTCAGATCGGCAATGATAAAGGGCTCTAAATAGCGCGTTAGTAAATCAGACATCACTCCAATTTACTCATGATTGAATTGGAGTCAACTCCAATTTACTAACAAGCTGTACGAGGACAAACTAATTATTTGGAGCCCCTTGAAGAATCCAGTTCTGCAGCGTCTGGTATTGGGTCATGGTCAGTTGCTGTTCTGGGGATCCAATCTGTGGCATTCCACCGAATCCTTGGCCCGGAGCTGCTGGCCGACTGGTTGTGTAAACTGTACTATACTGCGGGAACCCTGGCAAAACCCACAGGGAGTTTGCATTTACAAGATTAGCATATGTGCCATTGATAATCCCGCCGTGGCAGCGAGCACAACTTGTCTGCAGCATGGGCGATATTTGCGTGCGGAATGAAACGACCGGGCCCATATACTGAGTTGTCGGTGGCAAACTGGGCGGAACAGAAATCGGCACTCGGGTATCGGTGGGACCCATCTTAACTTCATCAATCCATTTTTTTATGGCCACTTTTTCGTTGTATAAAAGGGCTGTTCCCGGCGGCATTGGTGAAACCCCAGAATATCCGTCCAAGGCCCTTACGATTTTTGAATTGACCGAGTCACTGGGATAAACCCATCCATTTTTAACCATGTCATTTATATCAGTTACATTCTGCAGCGAATACAAAGCCCCCGCGCGATGACAGCTGGCACAGCGTGAAGTCAGAATGGCAATGGCCGTCTTTTCATTTTGCGATCCGGTGGCATAGGAGTACGGGGCCGAAAGCTCTGCTGAGGAGTTTTCTTCACCGTTTTTTTCAAAATTTGGGATTGGAACACAGGCCTGAAAAGCCAACACCGTCGCCAAGCTCAGAGAAATTAAAGCCCCTTGAATCAGACGATGTTGATGCCGCATAGATCTATTTTCCCCACTGTTTTAACCCACTGTTTCAATCCTACCAATGAAAAGGCCTCCGCAAATAATCAAATATGAGCTTCATTCCGAATTAAGACAGGATCATCTCAAAACAAGGCATTGAGAAAAAATATGTCTTGGGCTATGCTTGCCCTTCTTTGGAAACCCTAATCATTGCGAGGAAAAAATGATTCAAATCTATGGATCGCCACGAACAAGTGCTGGACGTTGCTATTTGTTGTTAGAAGAACTTGGTATTAGCTATCAAGAAGTACCAATAGATATGATGGGGAAAGAAGAGCATAAGGGCGAAGCTTTTTTGAAACTGAACCCGAATGGCAAAGTTCCCTGTTTGGTTGACGACGGATTTGTCCTTTGGGAATCCCTTGCGATCAACTCCTATCTAACTGAAAAATACAATCCTGCCTTATTGGGGTCAAATCTTCAAGAAAAGGCCCTTGTTCAGCAATGGAGTATCTGGGCCCTAGGGGATTTACAGGCGCCAATGGTCGACATACTGATTCAACTTTTTTTCGTTCCCGAAGAAAAAAGGGATCAAGCCCTGATCAAAAAAAGTGAAGAAAAAATTCCCGGACTTTTGCAAATTCTAGATCAGTCCTTAAAAAACAAAGACTTTATCTTAGGCTCGAAAATATCTTTGGCCGATATCAACTTAGCTTCGGTTATTAATATAACTTCCAGTCTTAAGCTGGACGTAACCCCTTACCCAGAATTGAATCTTTGGTTCTCGAGAATGAAAAGCCGTCCTTCGTTCCAAAAGTTTTTGGAAAGTCGAAAGCCAAGAAGCTAGGGATAGATTCTGTACTATGAATGGGCTTCGTATTTAGTTCGGCTTATCAGCGCCGATAACTTTTTGCATATCAAACCATTTTCGCATGATTGCGCCAGAGTTCTCTGGCTGGTCGTAATCACGCTTGGTCAGTGCAGAAATTATAAGAAGGGCCAACGACAAAGCCACTGTCATCAGTAGGACATATTCGACTACAATTTGACCCTTTTGCTTATTATCATTTGCCATTACATCTGAGCTTTAGTCTGGGAAGAAAAAGCCCCTCCGCCTTTCCAGGATGATAGCACATCGGCAACGCCCGAGATAACAAGATCCAGCTTGTCGTCCTCAAAAGGTCCATTTATTCCGATAACGATGTCATTCAAAAAATTTTCCTGGCTTAAGAAGCCTTGCTGACCCTCGAAAGAGAGGCCGTAGGATTCCTTGGTCGGATAAAGCATGACTAAAATATTGCGGCCATCTCTGAAATGGGCCTCTTTCGCCTGGGCCATCTGCGTCGCATATTTCTGCTGTAAACAGAAATAGATCTTAAGCGCCAAGGATTCATGAAATTGGGCAAAATAGATACGGACCGGACCGTCAAAAATTGCCGAATTAAAGGCCGGATGAAAAAATTGCGACTGCATCAACGATGAATAACTAGCAGACATGTGTCCCCCGCTCTTAAACCCTAGCGTAGAGAATCATTTCGCATAAAATCAAAGTATATTTGTAAGAACATAACAGATTATAGACAAACTAGCTGCTGCGCATTAATTTGCGCCAGAGCTAATTAACAGCCCGCCAAGGTATACTTCAGAGGCCATTCTTTCGCCAACGGCATAAAACAATGTCCGCCAATCGTTCTTTGTGACGAAAAAATCAGCAAACTTGCCAGGCTCTAAACTGCCAACTTCAGACTGCACCCCAAGTGCGTAAGCCGCAGCGACCGTGTAGGCCGAGATCACTTCAGGCAGGGTCATCTTCATTTCCAAGCGCGCCAACAAGCCCACCAGGCTTAGATCCTGAGTCGGTGAGCTTCCGGGGTTGTAGTCCGTCGCCAAAGAGACCCTGGCCCCAGCATCACAAAGTTTTCGCGCCGGAGGATAGCTGCATTTCATATATAGGTCTGCTGCCGGCAGCAATACACAGGTGACTTCAGATTTTGCCAATTTTTGAATTTCCGATGACGTAATTTGAATCAAATGATCGGCCGAAATCGCTGCCATTTCCACCGCCAAATCAGCCCCACCACAAAGTGACAGCTGATCGGCATGAATTAAAACAGCAAGCCCTAAGTCTTGGGCCTTGCGCAAATAATCCCTGGCGAAGTGCTGCGTAAAAAAACCCTTTTCAATAAAAATGTCGACTCTTTTTGCCAGACCCTGTTTGCAAACCTGGGGTAAAACAACATCACTTAAGTATTTAAGATACGCACTTTCAGAATTGAACTCTTTGGGAATGGCGTGAGCACCCAAAAAGGTCGAAATAATTCTTGGTCTTTGAATCTTCTTCAAGGCTCTCAATATTTTCAACTCGTCCTTTAGGTTTAGCGCATATCCTGATTTGACCTCTAAAGTTGTCACCCCTTGATTTACAAAGCGTTGAACTTTTTCTTTTGTCGAGGCCAATAATGATCCGGAAGACGCAGCTCGGGTTTCTTGCAATGTTGATAATATACCGCCGCCCTTTGCTGCGATCTCTTGATAAGAAACTCCGTTATTACGCATTTCAAATTCTGCTGCGCGATTCCCCGCAAAGACCGTGTGAGTATGACACTCGACAAACCCTGGAACCACAGTTAAGCCCTTAAGGTCCACATGCTTGCCGCCGCCTCTTGCAAAAGACCGCGGCAATTTTTTCCGAGGGCCAACCCAAGAAATTCGCCCATTCTCGACAACTAATGCCGCATTTTTTATAATGGTCAAATCAGCCTCTTGAATATGCCTGCCGTGTTTAGCGGCAGAACCGGCCAGAGTTAGCATTTCGCCAATATTTTCAAATATAATTAAGGACGTCTTTTTCATGCACCCACCACATCTAAAATTGTTAACAAAAAAACACAGGCCCAAGATACAGAAATTCACTGTATTTATACGTGATCGCTACAAATAACTGTAGGAAAAGCTAGCACTAGAATAGAGTATTTGAATGGCATTGCGACGCAAAATATTTTGGAAACTGCAAAATCGTGTCATGACCTTTATTTTGCTGCCGGCCATACTCATTGCCTTGGTCTGGGTTCTGGCGACAAACTCAAACAACCGAGCCAAACCGAATTTAGAAATTTTCCGCATCGTCGTCTTTGGCGACTTTGGCAAAGGCAATCCAGAGCAGTATGCGGTCGGAGCGGCGATGGGAAAGTACTGCCAATCAAAAATTTGCGACCTTGCGATAACAACCGGAGATAACTTTTACCCAGCAGGAGTTTCCTCGGTTGACGATCCGAAATGGAAAACACACTTTGAAGATCCCTATGCAAGTTTTGACTTTCTGGTCTATGCAACTGTTGGCAATCACGACTACGACGGTTCTCTTCAAGCACAAATTGACTATTCAGCAAAAAGTAAAAAATGGCGCTTCCCCGCCCTAACTTACTTTGTGCCAAACCTTCCGGAAAATCTTTCTATCTATATTAGCGACACAATCCAGTTCACAGGAAATCAAGTAAAAGATATCAAGTCGAACCTTTGCAAAAAAAATGGTTGGAAAATGATTTTTGGCCATTTCCCAATTTATTCCACCGGTCGCCACGGAGGTTCTGCTCAATTAACGGCAGAGCTTCTTCCTGTAATTAAGGAATGCGGCATTGATACCTATGTCTCAGGCCATGATCACGACCAAGAGTTTTTTAGTGATGGAGATACTGATTTTGTTGTCCAAGGGGCCGGCGCAGACACCCGCCCATTTCCAAACGCTGAGAAGAAAGAAAATGGAAATCGAAAATTTGGCAGCACAGAACCCGGTTTTACGATATTCGAGATCTCGGAGCAAAAAATTCACATTGAGTTTTACAACACGGCACTTACTAAAATTTTTGAATTTGATAGGCTAAAGAGTTGGCACAAGGATTAAAGCCGCAGCGGCTAGAGTGCCGGCACAAAGATTCGGTATTTAGTAATTAATTTTTTCTCAACGGCTTCGAGATCTGAGGGCTTCAGTTCGCCGTCGAACATTAAGACTTCTGCTAATTCACCAGCAAAAAAGTCTGATGGAACAATTTTATTAGGTCCTTGGCGGTCAAACTCTTGGCCCAAGCTGCACTGGTTGATGTCTGCGAACTCTAGGGGAATGGACTCAGACATTGTGGTGACTGGCAGACCATTCACCCGAATCGTGCGTAAAAACTTAGTATACAAAACCGAATAGACCTGAAACTGCGCCGTTTTAGACATCAAGGTTGGCGCATCAGTTGGGCTTTTTTGCGTTCCAAAAAGGCGAAGGCGGTTTTTACCTGCAAAGCCAAAGCGCATGAAGTCCCGATCATTTTGTCCGCTTTCATCTTGGCAAGAAAAAATATAACCAACCCGGTCCTCGGTCGTTCTTGCCACAAAAAATAACTGCAGCGCATTTAACCCTTTTACTTTTTGCGTAATGGAACCCATGTCCACCCAATCATTGATACCATCAAACTTAAGCACCATTATTTGATCATTTGTCTCAAACAAGGCAGGACGACTTACCGGATTTAATTGGTTACTGATAGAAAATTTAGCTAAGGCTTTGCCGTCCATCGAAAAGAATGGCAATTCGCTGGCCGAAGCCGTACCCCCTGCGACTGGCTCGCCAGGATATCCTGATGAAGACCGAGTATCTTCTTTCACTTGCGTTGGAGTTGTTGCAATAGCCGGAGCCCTTTCGCCAGCATCCATTCCGGTCCACTCTTTGATTCTTGGATACAATATAGCACCTAACAAAACAAAACTAATGACGGCAATCAAAGCGTATTGCTCGATGGCACTTCTTTTATACTGATGGGTCGAGGACATGCTTCCATTTAAGGTTCCATTTAAAGTCCCATTGCTAGTTCCAGTCCTGGCCCCATTCAAACTGCCAGAGCTTTGGCTAACTTGAATCGATGTGGTCAAAGAACTTAACCGTATTCCCGTCGATCCGGGTAGCGCAACAGAATCCACTTTCGTCATCGACGGTAGCTGGATTGTCGGATCGGCGGCCTCGACAGTTTTGGCCTCGCCGGGAATCTGCAAAGAAAGCGTCCGATCCAATCCCAAATTTGAGAGTTCGTATTCCGCTTCTTGCATTAGTTCAGAAACTTGCAGTCGTGATTTTTCAGCCCAATCCCCAAAAAGTTTCGGAATTAAAATTCTTAGTTCTTTTTCAAAATGTTCAGCACCGCCGTGACCTCGTAGATACAGTGAAATCGTATCCGCAAAATCTTGTGCCGAACTAAAACGTAGGTTTCTGTCTTTTTCTAACGCCTTTTGCACAATGGCATCAACTTCGGGTGTTACCAAAGGATTTAATGTGGATGCGGGCTCTAAGTGTTTTTCGACGGCTTCAACTTGGCGCATGATTAAATATTCGTTGGTTTCATTCGCACCAAAAAGCCGTTTTCCAGTTAACAGCTCCCACAACACAATTCCTAAAGAAAAGACATCGCTGCGACCGTCCAATGGCGAATTCAAAACTTGCTCGGGTGACATATACCGTGGCTTGCCTTTGACAATTCCAACCATCGTTTGATTCGTATTACTTGAGGCCTTGGCAATTCCAAAATCGATCACTTTGATTACGGCATCCAATGAGATCAAAACATTTTGCGGACTGATGTCGCGATGAACGACACCCATCTGCTTTCCCGTCATTGGATCGGTGACAACATGAGCATACTGCAGCCCCTTCGCTGCTTGAGCAATAATGTAAAGTACGACTTCCGGAGCAATGGGGATATTCAATTCAGAAGCTCGGCGACGAAGCTGCTGCAAACTAAAGCCCATCACATATTCCATCACCATAAACGGAACTCCGTCGTCCGTTCCGTAATCGAAAATCTGCGCAATGTTTGGATGATTGAGGGACATAGAAACCCGCATTTCATTGCGGAACATTTCGACAAAGCCTTTTTCTCGAGCTTTTTCTAAATGTGTTTTTTTCAAGATAACGACACGGGCGGAACCCTCTTGACCAATCAAACGGGCACGGAAAATATCCGCCATTCCCCCCTTGGCAATTTTATCCAAGAGAAAGTACCGTCCAAATTGTTTCATCACCTTGTCGCTCATCCGAAGTCCTCGAAATACCTATCGGATTAAGGCCCAACTCCGTGAAGCACAATTGCCATAAAGAGCGACCCAAAACAGGATTTTTTGCTTCGCCACCACCAGTCAAAACTTACCGGAAGCTTCGAAATTTTATGTTTCCCGACGAAGTTCTAGTCGAGGATCGACATTGAGCCAGAAGGACGGCCAGAAAGACGGCCAGAAAGACGGCCAGAAAGACGGCCAGAAAGACGGCCAGAAAAACGGCCAGAAAAACGGGTCCCTCGATCCTATTTTTATTGTCAATGATCCACATAGTATATACTAGTATATACTATGTGGATCATTGACCTTGTTTCCGCCCTAGAAGCTAGAAAAATTCCTTATGCTCTTTGTGGGGGGATGGCTGTCGCCTTGCACGGGGTGGTTCGTGGAACCATGGATGTGGATTTAGTCATAAGTTTGGAATTAAAAACTCTTACTGAAACAGAAAGGTTGCTTAAAGAACTTGGTTTGCAATCACGAATTCCCGTCACAGCTAAAGAGATTTTTCATTTCCGCCATGAGTATATTGAGAAAAAAAATCTGATTGCCTGGAGCTTTGTTGATCATCGGGACCCTTCACATGTCGTTGATATTTTACTAACCCAGGACTTAAAAGAATTGGAGAAAGTAGCGGTTTCTGCCTTCGGTAAGAAAATATGGATTCTTTCGATCAGTTCGCTGATTCAAACTAAAGAACATACGGAACGGGCGCAGGATCTTGCGGATATAAAGGCTCTCAAACTTTTACAAAGCGAGAACAAGTGAAAAAAAAAAGTCAGACAAAGAAACCGTCACCAGAACAAATTCTTCGCTTTCTTGAGGATTTTCGTCAGCTTCATTCGGTCAGCAGAAAGGCCCAAGGTCCCGCTAAGTTAATCAGTCTAAAAGTATCTGAAGATCTTCTCAGACCCTTTCGCACCCTTTGTGATAGAAAAGGACTTAAATATCAAACCCAGATCAAAATATTGATGCGGGACTGGATTCTCAAGCTTTCTTAAATTGAAATACCAGGAAGTATTCCCATAGTCTTGCCTTTGCCCTGTAGAAGTGAAATACTTTCAGGTAATGATCAAATTTAATTTAAAACAGTTCGAGGACTCGACAGATAGTAGCACCGTGAGGGCTGCGGTACTTGCAATGCTTGCGCATATTGTGATCTATCCCCTTTTTGGATTGGTATTTCTTCTTGTCGACAAGAATTTCAACGACAATTATTTTGATAGATTGCTCAGCTCCATACCCAGTATGGCTTTACTGTTGCTTCTTTTATTTAATAACAGATCACGAAAGTATTCTCAGCTTTTTGCAGCCATCGCCGCAATGGTTGCCAATGGCCATGTTATGTGGCTGCTTTATCTAAATCATCTAAATACAGTTTACTGTATGGGGTATTTTGTTTTAATAACTATTGTATCTGCTCTTTTAGTGCAGATTTCTTGCATTGTCCTTTTTTCTGCCTTTATTTTGACGGGATCTATTTTGGTTGCCGTGCTAACCCCTAAGCCCGAGGTTCATCCACTGCTATTTTATGGATGGACATTTTGTGAATGTGGCTTTGCGGCGCTAATTAACATACAAAAATTGCGTGGCTACCATCAAGTTGAAAAACAAAAAGAGCGGCTAATTGAGGCTGATCGACTGGCCTCTGTGGGTATTTTGGCAGCCGGAGTTGCACATGAGTTTAATAATCCCTTGGCAATTATTGACGGTAGGGCTTCTATTTTAATGCGCAAAATTGAAAAAGAGCAGGTGGACTTCGCGGAGTTTTCCGGAGGACTAAGCCGAATCCGCGAGGCTGTTGCCAGGCTCAGTGAAATTGTAAAAAGCCTGCTAGAGATATCAAGCAATACGACCCTAGATTCAAACTCTAGCTGCAGCGCTCTTGAAGCGATTCGGCATGCGCAGAAATTTGTCGGTGGTCAGATCAGTGATGCGAATATTCGACTGATCGTGCCGCCATCTGATCTTGATTATCAGATCAATGGGACTCTGATGCACTATTCGCAGGTTTTAATCAGTCTGATTTCCAATTCGATCGAAGCATTGGCTGCCGACAAGGGTCACGATAAGTGGATTGAGATCCAATGCAAGGAGAGTTCGCCTCAGTATTTGCAAATTTTCGTGACCGACTCGGGAAAAGGACTGCCTGAGGATGTTGCCAATAAAATATTTTTTCCCTTTTTTACGACTAAAGAACCAGGGGCCGGTATTGGTTTGGGTTTAAATCTAGCTAAAATGACAATGGAAAAAGTTGGCGCAACACTCAGTTACAGTACAGAATCAAAAAATACTCAGTTTAAGATCGAAGCAATAAGACGGTAGCCTTACATAATTTCTATATTTATGTTCTAGGGCATTGAAAAGCGCCCAGTCAAAACTTACCGGAAGCGTCGAAATTTTATGTTTCTCCACAAAGTTCAAGTCGAGGATCGAATTTGAGCCGCCAAGACGGCCAGGTTGACTCGCCAACACGGGAATGTGGAATTCGGACGCCATAGGCATACTTGTGCCAGTCCACTTCAAATTCAGCTTTTTTATACAGATGGTTAATGGTAGTATGAACTATATGAATAGTAAAGATAAACTGCAAATAACCAAGAAAAGCATGCAAAATCTTTCGCGATCTATATGCGACTTCATAGGTTATTGGCAGTTTCGACGATTTCACGGTGCACTCCAATATGAATTGATAAAGGTCGAATCTGTACTTGAGGTCGACCGCAATGAAAAAGGCAGCCCATGGATGGCGCACATAAAACTACATGTGACATTGAGTGGGGCCAATCAAGAAGAAAACGCTCTGCGGATTTTAGAAAAAACCACGCAGAGTTGAATGATTTTGAATTCGGTGAACACATTAAAAACATTTCAGTTTGAACTAGTGCCATAGAGGGAGGCTAAATGAAAATTATTTCGCGAATCGCCCAACAGCCGATTTTTTCTACGAGCCTCAGTTTGTCGCAAATCATGCTTTACTCGGCTGAGTCGATACCCCTTTTATTAGCCCGTCGAGCAATGGGCGTTATTCGAAAGCCAGATCCTGGGCCGCCGGAAAACCATCGGCAAATATTGCGTGCTGAGATATTCAATATGCTTAAAGAAGATTTTAAAAATATAAATGGCGGGCTATATACTATAGATTTTTTCTCTTCAATTTCGCCGCTCTCTCATTTCAAGCGATACCTTCGCCTGATGCAGGATTCGATTAACTCTGCGAAGCGCGCAAAAAAGAAGCAATATAAGCATTTTTCTGCGCAAGCCAAAGAACATGGGATGGGGCTGCCCGATTATTACCTTCGCAATTTTCACTATCAAACAGATGGCTATCTGAGTGAGGGGTCAGCGGATCTTTACGAGCATCAAACTGAAATACTTTTTATGGGAACCTTAAATCTAATGCGGCGGCTGCTCTTGGTTGACTTAATAGCCATTGGCAAAAAAAAGTCCGGCGATTTTCGAGTTCTTGAAATTGGAGCCGGCACTGGTGTGACCACAGAGGTTTTGCTACGCTCGTGGCCACATGCAATCATTGAGGCTATTGATTTGAGTGAACCTTACCTGGCAAAGGCACGACAGAACTTGAATGAATTTTCCAATGTGCAATTCATTCAAGCTGATGGTGTCGACTATCGTTCGTTAGGTCAGTTTGACGCTGTTGTGTCCACATATTGTCTGCATGAAGTGCCATTGAATATTCGAAAGCAAATTGTTAAGAACGCTGCGGCCAACCTCAAAAAGGGCGGCCACCTTCTTCTTATAGATTCATTGCAACTCGGAGACCGTCAAGAATTTGATTGGGCCCTTAAACAGTTCCCCAAAGATTTTCACGAACCATTTTTTACTAGTTACGTGCGAACACCTTTAAACACTTTATTAAGCGACGATTTAGAACTTGTAGATGAAAAATCCTGGTTTCTATCTAAAGCTGTACTTGCGAGGAAGCTATGAAATTTATTTTAGCATTTATATTTATGTCTTGGTTTAACAAAGGATTGGCTATGGACGTGAAAGAACATAAGGGTAAAGTCGTTCTCGTGGTCAACATAGCCACCCGCTGCGGCTATACTGGACAGCTTGACGGATTAGAAAAACTCTATCAAAAGTTCAAAAATAAGGGGCTGGTGGTGTTGGGAGTGCCGAGCAATGACTTTGGCTCACAAACGCCTGAGGGCAACGAAGAAGTAAAAAAGTTTTGCAAGTTGAATTATGGCGTCAGCTTTCCATTAGCAGCCAAAACGGTTGTGATAGGACCGCAAAAAGATCCATTGTTCCAGCGGCTGACAAAATCTAAAGAGGGCATCAAAGAAATTGCCTGGAATTTTGAGAAATTCCTATTAGACCAAGACGGTCAGCTTATAAAACGATTCCCATCAGCGACCAAGCCCGACGACGCTTCGTTCATATCGGCCATAAATTCCGCACTTGCAAAGTAAGCGAGATAGGTTCTACTTCTTTGCTTTTCCTTGATTTGCAACCAACTCAATTGCCGCTTTGACTTGCTCTGGATCACCAAGATAGCCTTTGCGTAGAACTTTCATCTCTTTGTCGAATTCGTACATCAAAGGGATTCCTGTCGGTAGATTGATTTCCATAATTTCGGCGGGGGTCAAATGCTCAACATGCTGAATCAGCGCCCTTAAACTGTTTCCATGGGCAGCAATAAGAACTCGCTTGCCCGATTTTATCGCAGGTTCAATTTCTTCATTCCAAAGAGGCAAAAATCGATTCACAGTATCTTTAAGGGACTCGCAACTGGGAATCATTTCTGGTTTCACACTTTTGTAGCGTAGATCATGACTTGGATGTCGCGGATCTGCTTTTTCCATTGGCGGTGGGGGGACATCGTAGCTTCGACGCCACACTTTGACTTGGTCTTCGCCATGTTTTGCAGCTGTTTCTGCTTTATCCAATCCGGTCAAGGCGCCATAGTGGCGTTCATTCAGACGCCAATCATTTTTAACTGGCAACCACGCTCGGTCCATTTGATCCAAGCAAATCCATAAAGTATGAATGGCGCGCTTCAACACTGAGCAATAAACAAGATCAAAGTCATGTCCAGTGTCAGTTCTTAGGTTTTTCAGTGCAAGCCCAGCGCGCTGGGCCTCGCCTCGACCCTTCTCGGACAGATCAATGTCCTGCCAACCCGTGAAGCGATTCTCTTGATTCCAAAGACTTTCGCCGTGGCGTACTAAAACGAGCTTATACATGGTTCTATTTCTCCTGTAAAATTGCTAACATAAGTTGTTCGTTTCAGCATCATCAAAAACGAGGTTCACCGTGGCAAATCATAGCAATGGATCAAGCTCATCTGGTAATTTCTCCGGTAATTCATCTGGTAATTCATCTGGTAATTCATCTGGTAATTCATCTGGCACTGCCCTTAGTTACATCCAAAGAGGCAATCTTGAATACATTGAAAGTGTATACTCCCAATTCAAAACCAATCCTGAATTGGTTACTTCGGACTGGCGACTTTTTTTTGAGGGCGTTGAATTTGCCCAAGATGGCAGCCTTGGTCTTTCGGAAAAAGAATTGGATGTCTATCATTTGATCACAGCCTATCGCAACTATGGCCATTTCGAAGCAGATCTAGACCCCCTGACCAACACGCCCGCACCCAGTGATCAACTCAAACTATCAAGCTTCAATCTTTCAGATAAGGATCTTGATCAGAAATTTCAGATTTCAAATATCATTGGCAAAGCCAACACGACTTTAAGGGAAACAATTGCCCATTTGCGTGCCTGCTACTGCGGCCACCTGACTGTGCAATGTGCAGAAGCTTTGCCAGAAGTTCGCAATTGGTTCATCAAAGAGTTTGAACAAAACCCAACAGCATTCAAACTGACTGCCGAGGAAAAGAAAAACATTTTTATTTCACTGACTCGGGCTGAAAGTTTGGAAAAATTTATTCATACTCGATATGTCGGCGCCAAACGCTTTTCAATCGAGGGCGGGGACTCGCTTTTGCCAATGATGGAAACGCTAACCAATCGTTGCACAGCCAAGGGTTCAGAAGAAATTATTATCGGCATGGCCCATCGGGGTCGAGTAAATATGTTAGCTAATTTCATGGGCAAAGCTTTAGAAAATATTTTTGCGGACTTTAACGGCCCTACCGAAACAGCCATCCCCATGGAAGACTACGATGGCGATGTGAAATACCATCTTGGCTATCATTCCGAGAAAATGACGGACTCGGGACCCTGTGCTATTACGTTAGCCTTTAATCCTTCGCACCTTGAGGCCGTCAATCCCGTGGTCCTGGGAATGGCTAGGGCTGCCCAGCGCCGACGCAAAGATACAACAGATCGCAAGAAAGTAATTCCAGTTCTTTTACATGGTGATGCCGCTTTTGCAGGGCAAGGACTGGGACTTGAGACCTTTCAAATGTCACAGGTTAAAGGTTACCGAGTTGGCGGCACAATTCATATTGCCGTCGATAACCAGGTCGGCTTTACCACCAATCCAGAGAACTCACGAAGCTCTCATTACTGCTCGGATATTTCTAAAGTTCTGGCGACCCCGGTGATTCATGTCAATGGTGACGACGTTGAAAGCTGTGTGCGCGCTATGGATATCGCCCTTCGTTACCGACAAGAGTGGGGCCGCGATATCGTCATCACGATGGTTTGTTACCGGCGTTTTGGCCACAACGAGGGCGATGAACCAGCTTACACTCAACCACTGATGTATGAAATTATAAAAAAGCACCCGACCGCTCGAGAAATTTACGGTAAGCAATTGATCCGCGAAAACGTCATTGATCAAAATTTTTACGAAGCCCACTTTAATGAAAAAATCGAAAACCTACAGAAAATATTCGAAGCAACCAAACTGAATCCCCCAAAGGTTGCTCCATTTAAATTTGAAGGCCAATGGGAAGGCCTACGCAAAGCAAAATCAGAAGATTTTGAAAAACCGACCGACACCACCTTTGATTTGGATGTTTTGCGAAAAATTGGAAAAACTCTTAGTGAATATCCAGCAACCTTTAGTCCCCATCCAAAATTGCTTAAGCTTTTAGAGACCCGGAAAAATATGGCCGCGGGAAAAGACCTGGTCGACTGGGGTATGGCCGAGCTTCTGGCTTACGGCAGCCTCTTGCATGACGGGACGTCGGTGCGACTCACCGGACAAGATTGTGTGCGCGGAACATTTACGCACCGGCATGCTGGTCTTTACGACTGCAAAACCGGAGAGTCTCACGTCGCACTTGACCAAATCAATGGGGACAAAGTTGAATTTTGTGTTTACGACTCGATTTTATCGGAATATGGGGTTCTTGGTTTTGAATATGGAAATGCCATCTGCGATCCCACTTTTCTTACAATTTGGGAAGCGCAATTTGGTGACTTTGCCAACGGCGCACAAATTATTATCGATCAGTTTCTAACAAGCGGCGAATCCAAATGGCAGCAAATGAGTGGCCTGGTCCTGCTGTTGCCGCATGGATACGAGGGTCAAGGTCCTGAACATTCCTCGGCAAGACTTGAAAGGTTTTTACAGCTATGCGCACAAAATAATATAGTGGTCGCAAATTTAACCACACCTGCGCAAATCTACCACTCTTTAAGGCGACAAATTAAAAGACCCTTCCGCAAGCCAATGATTGTCATGTCACCCAAATCTTTACTACGTCATCCAAAGGCCGTTTCGTCCATGGAAGAATTGGCAAAAGGGACTTTTCACGAAGTTATTCCTGACACTGTTCTTAAGGATGCCAAGAAAGTAAATACAGCCTTACTTTGCTCTGGAAAGGTCTACTACGATCTTTTAGAGGAGCGTGAAAAACAAGGAAGCGAAAAAACGGCCATCATCAGAGTCGAGCAAATCTACCCAACCCCAGCCCATCAAATTATTGCGGCCATGAAAATCTATCCCAATCTAAAAAGTGTCGCTTGGGTTCAAGAGGAACCAAAAAATATGGGTGCATGGCAATTTATCTGTTTCAAAATACAATTTGTCTTGGCTAAAGAATTTGGCCTGGAACTGCAATACATCGGCCGTTCGGAACGCGCTAGTCCCGCAACTGGATCCCTTTATCGGCATAAAGTTGAACAGTCCGAGATCGTTCAGTCCGCACTAAAACTTTAAAACGAATTTTGAACTAACCAGGAGAAACACCGTGAAATTTGATGTCAAAGTACCTGCCGTAGGAGAATCCATCACCGAAGCAACGATCGGCAGCTGGTCTAAAACAAATGGTGAATTCGTAAAACGCAACGAAGTTTTAATGCTTCTAGAAACAGATAAAGCCAGCGTTGAAGTTGTCGCTGATCAAGACGGCGTTTTGGCGATCTTAGTCCCGGCAGGAAAGACCATCCCCATCGGAACCGTCATCGCACAAATTGATAACGAGGCCAAAGCCTCAGTCGCACCGACCGCTGTCGCCAATCCCACCGCGACAATCGCGGCAGGACCTTCCACTGCAGCTGCATCGGCAGCTCCTGCCACTGCAGCTGCGTCAACAGCAAGTGTTTCTGCGTCGAATGGGACTCATCCTGATCTTAAAAATCATCTTTCACCGGCAGTTCAAAAAATCGTCAGCGAAAAGGGCCTTGATCCTGCGACGATTGCAGGGACAGGCCGCGGTGGTCGATTGACCAAAGAGGACGTCGTAGGACTTCAGGCCGGCACTGGTACTCCAAGCCAAGCAACAATAGCGAAAGAGTCAAAGCCAGCAGCGCCTATCGTTGTGCCAACCCCCCGCGGACCTTCGAAACAAGGGGATCAAACTCGTCAGCCAATGAATAATATTCGTCGGCGCATCGCTGAACGATTGCTGCATTCCCAACAATCCACAGCAACTCTGACCACCTTCAACGAGATTGATATGTTCAAAGCAATGGAACTTCGCACAAAATATAAAGACAAATTCAAAGAAAAATATGGGGTCAACCTAGGGCTGATGGGGATCTTCGTCAAAGCGACCATCGAGGCCTTAAAAGCGTGGCCGGCGGTCAACGCCTTGATTGAAGGCACTGACATTGTTTACAACAACTATTTCAATATCGGAGTCGCCGTAGGTACCGAAAAGGGCCTGATTGTTCCGGTGATTAAGGATGCTGACAACCTATCAGTAGCAGGCGTCGAGCTCGCGATTAAGAACTTTGCATTGAAAGCAAGGGACGGAAAAATCACGGTGGCTGATCTAAGTGGCGGCACCTTTACGGTTTCTAACGGTGGCGTCTATGGCTCTTTGATGTCGACTCCGATATTAAATCCACCGCAAAGTGCGATTTTAGGAATGCACAAGATTGAAGATCGACCCGTGGCCATCAATGGCAAGGTCGAGATTCGTCCAATGATGTATGTGGCCGTTTCTTATGATCACCGCATTATTGACGGCAAAGAGGCCGTTAGCTTTCTAGTAAAGATCAAAGAAGGGGTCGAAGAGCCAGAGCGGCTATTGTTGGAGATTTAGAAAAGCTAACTTAAAACATTGCAATCCAATTATTGAGAATTTAAAATTTTTCCCTGCGGAGATCAAAAATATGGAGCTCAACTTTGATGTGGTGTTTATTGGTAGTGGACCGGGTGGTTATGTCGGAGCTATCCGCTGCGCTCAGCTTGGTCTTAAAACGGCAGTCGTGGAAAAGGACAAGACCTATGGCGGCACTTGCCTCAATGTCGGTTGCATCCCATCCAAGGCCTTATTAGAAAGTTCCGAGCTTTATAATATTGCACTTCACGATGCCGCCCCCCACGGTATAAAAATTAAAGCCGAACTTGATCTGCCAACTATGCTTTCACGAAAAGACAAAATAGTGAAAGACCTGACCCAGGGAATTGCTTTTTTATTTAAGAAAAATAAAATCGATGCCTTTCGCGGCACTGGGAAAGTCCTTAGTCCCGCAACAGGTGGAGCCCCGGCCATTGTTGAAGTGACCTCAACAGAAGGGGAAAAAACCCTGATTGCAGCAAAAAATATTATTTTAGCTACAGGCAGCGTTCCCGTGGAATTGCCTTTCTTAAAATTTGATGAAAAACGAATTGTATCTTCAACAGGAGCCCTAAACCTGTCGCCAGTTCCGCAAAATTTAATCGTTGTTGGGGGTGGCGTGATCGGCCTTGAGCTTGGCTCTGTATGGTTACGCTTGGGGGCGAAAGTAACCGTCATTGAATTTGCCGATAGAATTTGTCCAACCATGGACGTGCAGACGGTTGCGGTCTTGCAAAAAGTTCTTTCTAAGCAGGGAATGGTATTTATGCTGTCGACTAAAGTCACAGCCAGCAAGGTCTTGGCAGATAAGGTCGAACTTGAATTTGAAAATCTAAAAGATGGAACAAAATCTAAAATCGTGGGTGATGTGGTTTTGGTTTCGACGGGTCGAAAGCCTTACTCTGAAGGCTTGGGGCTCAAAGAGCTTGGCATTGCCACGGACTCCCGCGGTTTTGTAAAGGTAGATGAGCATTGGCGCACAAATATTCCTGGCATCTATGCTATCGGGGATTTGATTCCAGGACCCATGCTGGCACACAAGGCCGAAGAAGAAGGGGTTGCCGTTGCTGAAATCATCGCCGGGCAGGCCGGTCACGTTAATTACCACACTGTCCCCAGCGTGATTTATACATTTCCTGAAGTCGCAAGCGTTGGTTATACCGAAGAACAAGTCAAAGAATTGGGAATCCCTTTTGCTATCGGCTCCTTTCCCTTTATCGCCAATGGCCGCGCCAAAGCACTTGGCACCACGGATGGCTTTGTCAAAATTATTACAGATACTCGTTCAGATAAAATAATAGGAGGCCACATTGTTGGACCACGAGCCTCTGAACTTTTGGGCGAAATTGTGGTTGCCATGGAGTTCGGCGGAAGTTCTGAAGACCTTGCCCGAAGTTTTCACGCCCACCCAACCTTAAACGAAGTCGTACGCGAAGCCGCACTGGCCGTCAGCAAACGTCAACGCCAAATGTAACTGTGGCTATCTTTTACTAAAGGTAGCTTCCGTAAAAGGAAGCCTTCGCAAAAGGTAGCTGCCGCAAAAGATAGATAAATGGCTTTCCGTTAAGCTCCATAAAGATCTTTAAAATATCGTCTTCAATCACAATTTGATTTTCTGTTTTTCTCCCCATTTGCATGTCCGGATCTGAACCGCAAGAGCCGTGATTTTCTGGGTTTACCCAGACAACCTCTTGCCAAAGACGGTCTTGAGAAAATTCAAATAAAGCAACCCGCTCACAGAAGAAGTCTTCGTCGGCTCTTTTCCAATATAAGCGCACGCGGTCGTCCAAACGAAAAGTAAACGATAGAAAAAAATTCGGATTCGGTTTTGGCTGAATCTGCCCCTCGTAGATAAATCCAATGTATTCCCACTCGCCTACTATTTGGCTTTTATTCGACGCCGACAAATTTTTGGGGAACAATATCAGCGCAAATAGCAGGACAAACCAAGCGATTGACCTAAAAATCATTTTAGACCTCCAATTGCTTACTTGCTCCAGCCGCGTTCTTCTAGGATTTGGGTCACAATCGCGAGCTCTTCACTTTTAAACTCTTGTCCCGCGACGTCATAAAATATTCTTCCCAAATAAGTAAAATCTGCCGCGGGGTGAAGTCGAGACAATATTTTAGCTGCAAAACGAATGGATTTTTCTTCACCTATCTTTTCTTTCATTGACCAAAGTGTCCCCGAAACAATTGCCGAGTCATGATAAACGCCGCCATTCTTATCACTGACCTTTAAGCTGCTGACAACCGATCGCTTGAAGGCAGCTTTTTTATAGGCGACCTCGCCTAAGTAGGGCGACTTGATCTGGACGCAGGTGAAGAAGTCAGCAAAAGCTTCATTGATCGAACCGCCTTCTTCCTGAAATGGAAGATGCGCAAGTGCATCGATTATAGCGTGACTGGTCTCGTGCATTACAATGGAAGGATCAAGGGGAATCCTTGCCCACGTAATGCCGTCACCCGCCCCTAGGCGAATTTGACCACTGTAATAAAATGCTGCATTTTCTTTTTTGGGATAGCCAATATGAACAATGGCCTTGATGGGAAATGGAATTTTTAGCTCAAGATGCTCTTCAAACCAATTCAAAGCTTTAGAAATAAAATAGAAAGCTTGAACCTGATCAAATCGTTCGTCAGTCGAGGCAAACTTAAAAGTGTTATTTTCACCTTTTGCTGGCATGGTCGATTCAGTTAGAACCGTCAGATAGTCACTTTGCAAAACTCCGTTGCCGGTCAATTGTTTCAAAAGAACCGAACTTATTTCTGACTTTCGTGGACTTTCCGGAAAAACCAAAGCTGTTGCATCTTGAAACTGAGATCCAACGGACTCTTCTTTCAGTATCGAAAAATCTGAGTTTATGTAGACCGCCCAAGCTTGCCCATGTCCATCGTAATAAATGACCTTCCAGGTCGGCACCAAGAGCTGTTCGTTGGATCTAAGCACAACGGTAGGTGCGGCTTCATATTTGTAGTTTTTAAATCGGGCATCTTTCTTTTGCAAATTCTCTTGAACCGCAGGGGATTTTTCTCGCATTTCCGCAATTTGCATTTTGAGCTTGTTCGGAATTTTTTGAATAAGATTGGCCACTAAAAACCGGTCTTGGCCTTCGAAATTAATCTTTTTAAGAAAAGTCCCCTCTATCGGCGCGCCATCGTACTGTTGCATTTCAAAGGAAACCTGCTCATTGACAACTTTTAGTGGAGCTTTTTGGCTTGGCAAAAATTTCGTCGTGTAATTCGGAATCGGACCAGTTCCGTTCCAATAAAGTGTTTTAAACTGTGGCTTTCTTGAACACGAAGAAAGCATAAACGTGGACAACGTAGCAAACACAATAAGCCCACAAATTGTGAATCCAATGGTCTTCATAATCGCCATACCCCCCGCTAGAAGTTATCCCGCCTGACCTCATTCAGAAAAGGCAAGATGCCGCTGATTTAACCGACTCCTGGCCGAATTTAAATCGACTCTGGCGCCCTTATCAGCGGCATCGGTAATCCTACTCTAGGCAGGACCTATTCTTCAATCGTTAGTGATTTCTCCATAAATGTTCCGTCCCCATTTAGAAAGCGAAGCGTGTGCTTACCTTCGGCCAATTGGCCAAGACGGATTTCTTTATTGAAAGGAACCAAAACCATCAGGCACATTCCCTGGCTAACAGTGGCAAAGGACTTTACCTCGTGCGTAAAAGTATCCGGATTAGAAACATCTGCCCGCTTCCACGTGTAGCAACTATTCGGAAACAAACCAGAAGCAACCACGTAAGCATCAGATGCCGACGAGAATCCTCCGGGAATGAAAGCGTCACTCAATCCAATTGCCACTTCTTTTGTTCCCGGACTTTGTGAAGCTTTCGCCGCGGTGCCGCCCATTGCAAAGACTAAAAGCAAAGCAAGTGTTCCAAAATTCTTCATGTTGTTCTCTCTTTCTAACCGGTCCCCCCGGTGGTTGACTCTACCGTCGCTGGTACTACATTCTCATTCTGCAACAGCTGTTCCAACCGCGAAAATTACCAGATTGGATTTAATGCAAGGAACGAGACTTTTTACCCCTTATTCGTTGCATAATTTGAGACGGATTGTCAGATCGATTCAGATCGGAAATTCAGATCAGAAATTGTCAGTTCGAAAACAAATTTAGTTTGGTGAGCTCACTTGTGGCTTGGAAGATTTCGCGGGACTGCCAAGTTGAATCTGACTCTGGCGATTCGCCCTTTCAAAAAAGTAGCCTTCGAGCTCTATGAAAATAGTTGCTGGCCTTATTTTTCTACTTTTTTCCCGGTGAATTTAATCTCAAGGGGCTTTGTTATTCCAGTTTTTGCATCCTGGAGTCCATCAACAGTTAAAACAAGAATTCCTTTTTCAACTTTATAGGGAAGGGTCAAATTTGAGGTTTGCTTAAGAATCAAAGGGTCTTTTTTTTCTGCCAAATTGTAAATTCGTATGGCCTCGGCATGTGCCCCATGCGTCCACTTGGTTAACAAAACAGGTTTTTTGATATCTTTAAGTAGGATCTGTTCGGCTGAAATAAATTTCGCATTTTCAATCCGCTCATTCAGCATCAGCTCGGCATTTGTTTCGTTAAAAACTGCCAGAACCTGAAATTCGTCTTTTGTATAGACAAGAATTTGCAAAACATTTTCCGCCTGATCTGAAACTTCGGAATAGAAAACCAGACCTTGCCCTTGGATGACCTTCTGAATCCCCTTGGTCTTTGCTAGTAACAAAGTATCTTCGCTCGAAACTTTCAAAGTCTGAGCTTGCAGCAAAGTGCTAAATAAAATTAAATTGGCAAAGACAACAAAAGAACTCATTTTTACCTCATGTGGCTGCAAACACTTTTCTTTGGATCATAACCAAGATCACGAAAAAGTTTATCTCGTTCCAGGTCTTTGTGCGCCTTACCCATATTCCCACGGTCAAAATTCATTGCCTCTTGCACTTTCTTCATCGGTGAGTTGGCTTTCAGTTCACTGATGCACTTAATAACATTTGCCATATATGCCGAGGCCGAGTCCTGGTCATAAAGGCAAATTCCATCAATCAATGCATAAAGATCTTGCTGCTTGGCTGAGACACTTGGACCTTTACGGTTTCGGATCGTCTGTGCATTTTTTATTTTCAAGTTTAAAGTCCGCAAAAGAACTTCCATTTGCATCGGCACGTCGTCATTCATAATTTCAAAAAGTGGCTGAAAAGCTGCTGCCCTTTGGGTTTTTGTGGAGGCTGAATCGTATTTCTGCAAAGCCTGCTTTTCCATCTGCTTGATCAGAGGGCTCACGGTTGTCAACTGCATCGACTGCCGCGGATCATCTGGCCAGAAGTGATAAGCATCAACAAATGTACTTTTCGTGCTCATATTTAAGCTTTGTGCTGTTGAAATGGTTCCGCCCCGAAACTTTCTACTGCAGTAAGTTTCGTTGATGGCGTGCGGACTATATTGACCATACCCGCCTTTGACTTCTTGAAAAGCGATGCAGGCCATCGCGTGGGGGGTTAAGGCTGTACTGATTTCACCCGGCTTAAAATAATTTTCCGCGCCAGCGACAATCTTTGTGCTGGGGTGTTGGCGAACTTTATCGTAGGCATAATCCGCATGTGCCGCGATACGATTCATTTTTTCATAATTTCCAAGGCGGCCCCAGATTGAATTCGGAGCAACGATTATTCGCGCGGTTTCATTAATACAATCCTTAAAGTTTTTTGAGGCTTCAACGGCCTCCATGAGTCGTTTGAAAGTCTGCTGCTGCGGTCGACTGTCTTGATCTAAAACGGAGGATGAAAGCCCACGATAATTGCCCTTTGCGGGAAGTGGTAAAGGACCACAAGGTGCACCTGGTTTTTGTAGCATCTGTAGTTTATAAACAGCCTCTTGTGTGGTTTCTTTGATTGCGTATTGGGTGCTGATATCATCCCCATTACCATCTTTTATAAGGTTGCCCGCATAGATATATCCCCGCATGGATATCTTTTTTAAATTGTCATCGGCCTCAGCTTTTCCGCCAGGCAAAAGGTAGTTGACCTCATACCACTGCTCAGGATTGAGATTGCCTTGAATTGTTTTGATTCCGATAATTTCAACGCGATATGAGCCTGGAACTTGACTTAAAATCTGTTGCTTGGATCCAGGCTCCAATCGGATATTCACTTTGCCTTTTTCGTCCGCCGCAAATACCGTAGCATTCGGAACGACCACTATCTGCGCGCGCGAAACAGCACCGACAAGTGCTATAGCCAAATGCAAAATCACGAAAATATTTGGCTTTGAAAACAGATCAGACTCCCGCTGTTTCTAATTCACTGGCCCGCGAACTCCATTTTATACCGGCTTTTCATTGAGGGTAAGTCCATTTAACACCTCCTTGAGAAAGTATAGACTTGCAAATAAGCTGAACAATCGTTAGAAAACGGCCGGGGGGATTTAAATGAAAATACAAACCATAGTCCTGACAATACTTGCGGTTTCAAGCCTTGCCACTTTTGCTTGTACCAGTTCCGCTTGTGCCACGTCGGCTTTTTCGACAACTGCGAACAGGCAAATCAACAGTTACCAATCAGCTGGAAACCCAGACCCAAAAAGATACCCAGACCATTGGTGGACAGCCGTAGCTAAAGAGGGCGCCCCTAAGTGGGAGGTCCTTCCGCAAGAAGCTGGTCCTGGGGAAGTCATCCTTTCAAAAAGAAATGAGCTTGGGCTTCTTTCAAATTTTGCAGCAACACCTTTTGTTTATTCCGGCACGAAGTACGCTAGCCTTGAGGGTTTTTGGCAAATGATGAAGTATCCCGAAGGGCCATCCGATCCGCGCGCCACTGCAAAAAATGTCATTTGGAAATTCTCACGCCAGGAAGTTGGCCAGATGACAGCCTTTGAGGCTAAAAGTGCCGGAAAATTGGGTGAAGAAAATATGAAAGTCCTGGGTATTGACTGGGTTACCTTTGAAAATAAACAAATGGAGTACCGATTTTTAGGTCGCGGAGACTTCTATCAAGTTATTCAGGCAGCAATGCTACAAAAAGTATTACAAAATCCGGCCGTGAAAGAAGTACTGCTAGCTACCGGAGATCTTAAGCTTCGACCTGACCATATTCAGGAGCCAACGGCACCGGCGGCCTGGAAATATTTTGATATTTGGATGGAGCTGCGTGCCGAATTGCAGAAATAGCCCCTCGTATTCAGAAATCCACACGTCGACATAAGTCCAGCTTCCAAGAAGTACTTGGGTTCGATCATTTTTTTTGTTTAACTTGAGTCTATGTCACAACAGAAAATTGCCGACGAAAATGTAGATACACCGCTCTATTCTCGTAAAAAGCTTCTGATCGAACCCAAATTTCAAATCTGGTTTATCACCTACACTGCAGGTATTGCATTTGTTGTAAGCACAATTTTCTACCTTTCGGTTTGTTACTTCTTCAAGGCCTTTGCAGAAAAAGGTGTAAGCCTGCAGCTGCCAAGCGATCATATCTTTTTTGCCTTTTTGCAAGAGCAGCGCTTGGTTATGGACTATATTTTTGGGGTGACAGTCTTATGTTCGTTTATCGTCACTTTAATTTATGGACTAATAATATCAAACCGAATTGCGGGCCCATTATATCGACTCAAAATGTACCTCAGGGATTGGGCTTCCGGCGATCGAAGCAGACCACTGACTTTTCGCGAACGGGATCACTTCAAAGAGCTTGCTGACGTGGTCAATGATTGCCTGAATAAAAAGAAATCCTCTTAATTTGCTATCTAAGCCGCGTCCTATTGGGAAAAATCCGGCGCCTGATGCGGTTCAAAAATATTAGAATTCAAGGTCTCATCATTCTGAAAAAATTCCGGCCTAAAGAAAATAATGACGGGCTCGCGGGCCTCACGAATATGAAAACTTCTCTGCGGCCAACCTGCATAAAGCTGGTAGAGCGGCTTCGTCGCCAAAGATTGATCAATTGCTAAAACTAAAATTTCCTTCATATCCATTTCTAAAACCTGCAGGGTCTCATTCAGATAGACATAAGAAGGGATATCGTGAAAAAGGAAAGGTAAGGGCCAGGCGTCTTTCGCTGCAGTTATAATTTTTCCCGGGAATAGTCGACTTTTGGCATGGATAAATTGATTCAACTCCTTCATCTGCGGCAAGGTTTGAACATAGACATAGTTATGTTCATAGTTCAGTGGTGCGACGAACAAAATGCTTCGCAAAGTCCAAAGATTTATCAATGCTACTAGCGTAAAAACCACTGCCAAAGTTGCAACTTTCCTGGCCGGCAACGTCAGCTGATCAATAAAAAGACCAAAAACAAAAACGAAGGGCCAGGAAATAGTAAGTAAGCACCAAATTGTTTTGTACGGAATCACCGAGTAAATCAATAGATTGAAAATAGCAAACACCGCCAGCCCACGTCGCAATCTTTGCCTGGTGAAAACAGAATAAATTGCGACTAAAACTGCTGTAAAAATAAAATATTCATTTTTTTGTATCGTACTCAACCAAAAAAACCAAGGTTTACCGTGGCCTGCCCCAGCCTGTCCTGTTTTTAGCCATGGTAAAAAAGCGCGGATGGAGTCTAAAATTCCATTCCAATTGTATCCAAAGCCCGAAAAAAATCCCAAGTACAGAAAAATCAGTATCGGTCCGTGCACGGACCATGACAGTGTTTTAAAATCTTCAATCCACTTGAAATTATTTTTGAAACTGCTTTTGAAACTGCCTTTCAAGCTAATGTTGGACCCATCTTCTAAATGATTCGCTGGGTGATCATTAAGCTTCCAATCCATGGAAAAAACAAAACCGACCAACGCAGCAACGACACCAAGGACGAAGGTCTCTTTATTCAGGCTTGCCCCAATTAGGCCATAACAAATAATCACGATACCCTTGGTATTGCCAAATTTTCGCCACTCTAAAAATCCAATCATCACCATCACCTGAAAAAACACAAAGGTTGATTCGTGAATTCCACTGCGGCCAAAAAAAAGAACAGCAGGACCAAGTCCTGCAATCAGCGCAAAGAACTGCAACGATGACTTCCGATAGACGCCCCAACTGAGCACCATAGACCAAGTCATCACCGAAAATATGGCTGCGGAAATTCGCAAGCTAAGATAATTTGCACCAAAAATTGTCTCTATTATTTTAGCAAAGTAGAAAAAGAAAGGTCCGTGATAATTGCTAGGATCATAGCGATAAAAATGTTCTCGACCCATCTGCAAAAGAAACCATCCATTTATGGACTCATCATGATGAATGCTCTTGAGATCGATTCTAAAAACATGAAACAAAATTAAGATTGAAATCGTGCCGGCAATATACAGAATTTGTTTTCTAGTTATAGCCAAAGGCTCTTTACTCCTTATAGCCAAAGGCTCTTTACTCCCCGCTGAATGGCGATTTGTTTTGCTTCGTCGTATCCAGCATCAACATGGCGAAACACCCCCATCGCTGGGTCTGCGGTCAGGACTCGCTCTAAGCGACGGGCAGCGGCCTCTGTGCCATCGGCCACAATCACTTGTCCTGAATGCTGACTATATCCCATTCCAACTCCGCCCCCATGATGAAGGCTAACCCACGAAGCCCCACAAGCTACATTTACCATGCCATTTAAGAGCGGCCAATCAGATACCGCATCCGAGCCATCCTTCATGGCTTCGGTCTCACGATTTGGTGAAGCGACACTGCCACAATCCAAATGATCTCGACCAATAACCAGTGGCGCCTTTACTTTTCCGCTGCGTACAAGATCATTAAAAAGCAATCCGGCCTTTGCCCTTTCTCCATATTCAAGCCAGCAGATTCGTGCCGGCAAACCTTGAAAAGCAATTCGTTTTTCGGCCATATCCAGCCATTGCAAAAGATGTTTTTTATGCGGAAAAATTTCACGAAGAGCATCGTCAGTGACTTGGATATCGGCCGGATCGCCAGACAAAGCAACCCAACGAAAAGGTCCACTGCCCTTGCAAAAAAGAGGGCGAATATAGGCCGGTACAAATCCGGGAAAATCAAATGCATCTTTAACCCCGCCCTCAAAAGCCTGGGCCCGAATATTATTGCCATAGTCAAAAGTTATTGCTCCCCGTCTTTTCATTTCCAGCATGCCACGCACGTGCTTAACTATGCTTTCGGAAACCTTCGCCAAATAGGATTTTTGGTCCTTTTCACGAAACGCTTTGGCTGAGGTCACAGTGTATCCTTCGGGAATATATCCGATCAAAGGATCGTGGGCTGAAGTTTGATCAGTCAGGACATCGGGTATGAATTCTTTTTCTAACATCTGCTGAATTACAGTTGCCATATTTCCGGCAAGGGCAATGGATTTGGCTTCACCTTTCCCTGCATAGTGACGGGCCCGCGAAATCGCATCATCAATATTATCTGCAACCTCATCAATGTAATTAGTCTGAAGACGTTTTTGAATTCTTGTCGCATCAACATCGACCGCCAAAACAACCGCACCGGCAAAGACTCCTGCCAAAGGTTGGGCCCCACCCATTCCGCCCAATCCGGCAGTCAAAATAATTTTTCCTTTTAACGAACCCCCGAAATGCTGGCGACCTAGCTCAATAAAAGTTTCGTAGGTCCCCTGCACGATACCCTGCGTGCCAATATAGATCCAAGAACCTGCGGTCATTTGACCAAACATCATCAAGCCCTTTTTATCAAGCTCGTGAAAGTGCTCCCAGGTTGCCCATTTTGGTACCAGATTTGAATTTGCCAGCAAGACCCGCGGCGCGTCCTCGTGGGTGCGAACGATACCTATTGGCTTTCCGGATTGAATTAAAAGAGTTTCGTTGTTCTCCAAGGTTTTCAGGGCCGATAGAATCTTGTCAAAGCACTGCCAATTTCTGGCGGCTTTTCCGATCCCACCATAGACGATCAGTTGCTCTGGATGTTCTGCTACGGCGGGGTCCAAATTATTTTGAATCATTCTAAAAGCCGCTTCTTGCACCCAGCCTTTGCATGAAAGCTGATTTCCAATTGGGGCTCGAACAATGCGTGGACCTGACATGTTTTCTCCTAGGCCTTATGTGTAGTCAAAGAAGTTGCCACAAGACTTTGGGCCTGTCCCTATATAATCATGAAGCGGCGCTTAAGAGCCGGTCTTGCGAACTTTGAAACCCTATGAAAAACTAATACAAAGGGGAAATCCTATGAAGAAGTCTCGTTTTGCCATTGCTGGTCTGGGTTTATTCTTTATCGGGGCATCAGCTTGGTACTTCAATCAAGATGGCCAAAGTTTGACAGCAATTGAAGCCGGCCCCCAGGCGATGATTGCTGCAAATGACTTAAACATCATAATCGATCAGGATATTGCATTCTCACAAACTCCTCGACAACCCCAGGCTACAGAGGAAATCGTTTCAGTTAATTCAGTAAATTATGATGCAAGTATCGATACCACCCTGCTTTTTGGCGGCACGGATCCCAACAAGTGGAAACTAGAAAGCATCATTGGCGATGGCTTTCATAAAAATTTGATAACAGCTTCAACCGAGATTGTTGAAATTGTCGTCAGCATTCCCATGCGCATGGTGAAAAGCGAGATTCATTCGATTCCATTAAATGAATCGCAAACCAATGCCAGCTTAGATTTCGGACCGACCTGGAAAATAAAAGAGATTCCCGCCATTGGCCGACGCATGATCGATAACAAAGGAGTTGTTTCATACCGCATCAGCTTCAATAAACTATTTAATATTTCAGAGGCCGGCCAAACAAAAATCCTTGGTGATTGGCTTTTCATTCAACCAAAGGGCAAGCAAGATTGGTGGGCATTTAACTTTGGCTCCCAACAAGTAAAAATGTTTGCACCGACTGGTCCAACACCAATTCGTTACAACTATATGCTTTCGCAAGACGAAAGCGAAAAAGCCAAGGGAAAAATCACCCCTGACCTACGTAAACTTCAAGATGGCAGAACCGCACCCGACCCGCTGCGCATTGCCCAGCAACTGCAAGGAAGCAATTCAACCGCTGCCGAAGTTGTAATTCGCAACCGGACAGCCGCAGGCTACAAAGACTTCGGAAGTGCTCCTGGTGCCATTGGAGCTTTTGATCGCATTCAATTTATACCAGCTACTGCAACTGTGCCTGGACAACCCTTTGTGCCGTATCCTCCTTACCCTTCAAATCCAAATGCGGCAAATCTTGCGCCTCTGATTACGGCAGTTGGAAAAACACGAATAATTGGCACTGAAGGACCCCCGGTTGCGCCGTTTCGCCAGTATTACTCATGTATGGAGCCACGAAATATGGCTTTGGAAGCCAAAGAGGGCGTCCCGTCAGGTGTTGGTTGGCATATGATTGGTGATCCTGCGATTACAATTTTTAACGATCTTGAAAAAGAGTCTCTCTTGCTTGCTGTTTCCTCTGAATTAAAAACTATCATTCCCAAACCATTGCCAAATGAAATTTCTGGACAACAGATTTTTAACGTTGGACTAACCCACATTGCGACCGGCCGCTGGCTCAGACCCATGGAAGCAGGCTACGCAACCGCCGGACAATTTCGTTGGTTCGCCAATACGGCAACCACACCTTTTTGCGTCGAGCAGTGGGCACACCCATGCAAACCCCTCTTTCCGAATACGCCCTCGGCCCCCAATAATAATTGGGGATTCAACTGCCAGTAATTTTTGCTAGCGTGAAGTAAAAACTTCTAGAACTCAAGCCACCCGACAACCTGTTCGACGTGGACGACGACGTTGTCGATAGTATTTTTCTCGGTCACTTTTCGAAACAAGGCTTAAAACTTTCTCAAGAAGCGATTCGAGTTCTCGCTTCTTGATCTTCTGCACGAGGTCCATTTTTTCCAATTTCTGTAACAACTCGTGCGCTGTTGCATATGGCAAACCTGCTAGCGATTTAGCTCCGTTTTTGAGCAAGTAAATAGTTATCCGTAAGATACTGTAATTATTCATATTATTACAGTACATACATTAATATTGCAAATGACCGCTGATCTTGCTATTCTGATACTATGAGAGAAATTCTAACTGAGATTTTTAACAAGCTAAATGATGAGGTCGAAAGCGAAAATGGACTCCGTCGAAAGGACGGCGTCTTACCACTACGCCGTTCATCGAGGTCGTAATAATTGATCCAGAGTCGGCACTTGTAAGTAAGGCTGTGAAAGCACCTAAAAAAAATCTGCAACTTATCAGGCAAGCTATCACCTCCGATCAATACCCCAATTTGACGAAAAGAATTATTGCAGCAGGAGGGCGCCTCGAGGACTTTGCGTGAGGAAAATATGAATCGAAACGAAATACTTGCTAAAATAAAGAAAGCCAAAGAGCTAGATGACAAACGAAGAACGGATATTCGTTACTTAAGAGCTATGGCTTTTTTTGTCAAAAAGGGATTCTTAAGAGCAAACGCAGATTTTACAAAATACTATCTGCCAAAAGTTCGAGTACAGGATGCCATCTGGGCTGGACAAATGGTTGAGCCCCGAATTCTTGAAGTTTTACCTGCTGCCGTGGCCAGGCTGCCCCGTGCTTTTATATTTGAAGGGCAAAAAAATAATGAATTACGAGAAGTTGCCGAGGCCTTAGCCAACAAGCAAGAGATTGGGAAGGACTTCTTCAATATTCCTTACCGGAAGATCAGGACCTGGATGTTTCTTCAGCTGAAGGATCAGAGAACTAAGACTGAACAAAACAAAAAAATGATGAAGACCTTTCGTTTTATTCCAGCGGTGGTAGAAAAGCTAAGGCAACTAAAAGAAGCAACTGGTAATTCTGAAACTGAAATCATCGAGCAGCTGGTGTTGGGAGCTGATCGTTACAAAGGAAAAAGGTCATAGAATTCCTTCAGGCGGCAAAAAAGCCCACAGCTAGCAGCGGTAGCTGGCGCTACGGCCGCCTGGGTCGGCTGCAGTACTGCAAAGAATCAAAGTGCAAGTGATGTGCCTGGGCCTTACTTCTTTTTAATTTCTGCGATAAAGGCTTCGTAGCCTTCGATCTTAGACACAATTTCCCATGCGCGGGGGTAAGCAGGACCTAGCATGGTGCTGTATTGCCTATCGATCATAAGGACTAAGTCATTTCGATTTAGCTCGGTATATATAAACTTTTGCATCGCCATAAGATGCAGATGATTGCGAACGACGCGCTCCTCGTTTTTGTATTTATCGAACAAAGGGGTTGGGAAATCCACATTTTCAACAAGCCAGGAGTGCAGCAGTTCATGAAAAACCAAATCCGCAAATGAATCATCAGAGCGGACTGGCTTAGAGCCCATATAGGATTTTAAAAATCGCGTTACATTAAGCACGAGTGGATTACTATATGAAGAAGCCGGACAAACCGACAGAGTTGCGGTGATTTCTTTTCGCTGAAAACCTTTGGCAAAGTGCTCAAAAACTTTGCCAAATAAAACAGGCCCCGAGACTTCCCATATTTTGCTGAAGTCGGGGGATCTGTCTATGGCTTCCCGTACCCACTCTGGCTCAATTTTCCGCTCAGGAGTGTTGGCGCAGTTTGAATCATAGAGCGCACTGTACTCAAAGAAAATTTTCGGCGCGGACGCTGTCGTCGCTTGTGCTTGAAGCTGCGTCAAAAACAAAAATGCAATCACGAATAGAAATTTCATATTGCTCCTTAGCTTTTGTTGTTAGCTCTATCAGGACCACTTTTTTGCTGTTGTATAAATTGTGCAAGCAGAACCTGAACTAGGCCGTTTGAACTATCTCCTGACTGTGAGCCAGATCCAGAAATCTGAATGTCAGGGGTGATTTTCAAGCCTGCTGCTGAAATTGCCTTGATAACCTCAACAGTGGTGACCCCTTGGGCGGTTAAAGCAGCAACTTGGTCACGGTAGGCCTTAGCTTGCGCTTCCCCTTTAGACTGAACAACACCAGCTTCGGCGTCACCTATTTGCTTTGTTCGTGTGGCTTCAGCTTCCGCGCTCATGCGAACACGAGACGCGTCTCCTCTAGCTCGTTCTTCCATTTGCCTAGCTTCATGCTGAGCTACTTTGATTCCTGATTCAGCTTTGATGATATCGACCTGCATATCGGCTTCCGCGCGAGTTTTTTCAAACTCAATCCGTCGCTGTTCGGCATCTTTTTTTGCGTCGTACATGGATTTTTCTTGTTCAGCTAAATTCTTTTGCTGAGTCGTTTTCATTAGGGCTTCTGGCAAGTGGATATTGGTAATCATAACCGATACGACTTCAACTCGATATTTTGCTAGATCCTTACGGACGGCTTCCTCGGCGGACTTTTGCTCTTCAGCACGATTTTGTTGGTAGGAAATGGCAGGGGAGCGAGACACCTGGGCCCTAAAAATACCATCGATTTGTGGATGAATAGCATTGCTTTCTAGCTCATCAATCGAGCCAATTTTTTGCACCACATAGGGAGCATTTTCTGGAAGTACCCGATATTGGCAACGAACTTCAACCTGCATCGGAAAGCCATCATAAGATACAACCTGAAATGGATCAAAGCTACTATCGGGATTGTTTTTCACAGCCTCGGCACTCCAATCAACTGAGCGAGTAATCGTCGGCATAATGATAACCGTGTAGGCTAAGGGATTAATATTATAAGCCCCTGGTCCTAAAACTTCTCTTTGGATCCCTCGATAACCTTTAGGGACAACATGCCTTGCTTTATGTTTATCTTGCTCGGCGGCCGTTTCGGCTTCGTTTGGAATAAACTCTTCAGGCGCTTTCCCGACATTGGATATCAATACCGCAACTTCGCCCTGAGAAACGATAGTTTGCTTTCGTTTTGAAACTGAAAACAAATAAGGATTAATATAGTAGGTCCCTGGAGTTAAAATACTTTCCTGAGGACCTCGTTTGCCACCGCTGTCTAAAAAGAGCTGGCCATTTTGAAAATATTGATGGTTGTCAGGTGTATGAACGACAACTTCATCGCGATTCATGGGTAAACCATCTCGAGCATCAACAACACCAATTTCATTTTCACTAATTTGAATTGCATCATGGATGGCGACATTAAAGACTTCGCTGTTGATATTATAAACACCTGGTCGCAAAAAATCAATTTGCGGCCCTTTTTCTCCACCGTTTTGTAGGAAGGTTTCAGCCTTTTGAAAGTTGTCGTGACCATCGATACTTTTTGAAAGCAAGTGTCCGCCGAGAGGGGCTCCATCGGCTGCGGTCACTACTCCGATTTTTCCTTCGGGAATTGTTGTTTTTTTAATTTTTGTAACTCGAAACAGATCAGGATGGATTTTAAAAGTTCCATTGGTTAGAAAACGAAGCTGCTTTCCTCGAATTCCACCACCACTTAAAAACTCAACAGGATTTTGAAAGTTGTCATGTTTTCCGCCAGCTGGATCATCAGCAAAGATTCGCCCTGATTGAAGCGACACGCCATCGGTTGCTTCAATAATTCCGAGTTCGTCGGAATCGATATTTAAAAATTTGGGCTTATTGGATAGTTTTACAATTGGCCAAGGTATAAAGTGCAGTCCTGGTGCTAAATAACTTGCTCGCAATCCAACTTCATTGTCTAAAGCGAAAACCCTGCCAGGAGCCAATTCACTTCCAACGAATTGTCGTTCCGTAATGGCGATTTCATCTGACCCCACATTGACTAAAAACCGAGTGAAGATGAAAAAGCAAAGACCACCAGCTGTGGCAATCAATATTATTGGCAAAAGTAATGTCATATCCATGGAAGATCCCCTTTTTTGTGAAAGCAAAATTTACATTGAAATTGGCAGGTTGACAAACGAAAGAGATCTTATGATTGCCGACTTCCCTGTGTCAAAAAGTACGGCGGACTTTAAAAGCCCTATGCCCTCCGCCCGCTGCATTGCCTAGACCACACCCCTTGGCGATGTATATGTTTTCAACTCTTTCTCAGTGCCGTATCATCCAGCTGATGACAGGAGCTTGCAATGAAATCGGAACTCAAGGATATCACGAAGCCTTCTTCGCCACATATTCAATAATAATATTTCTTATCAGTTTTTGATAATCCATATCTTCATCTTTGGCGATTTTTTTGACCTCATTCAATAAATCATCACTCACACGCAAAGTGATGGTTTTGTTTTTCTTTTGCATTTGAAAAAGTTCATTGAGACGAACCCATTTGCCTTTTTCTTTCAAAAGAAAAGACATATCCCTATCAAGAGGGTCGGCTTCTATTTTTTTCTTTTTAGATTTTGCCATAAAACTTCTCCCATTCTTTTTTGTGAGCATAGCGAGCCGAAATCACCCTGGCTTTTAAAACTCCATCCACAGCCCTCAATGTGAAAACCACGAACAGAAGTCTATCTTCAATTTCCTCAATCGAAAGTCCGTGCTTTTGGACTTTCTCAATGTTGCCTTTATCCCAGCTGAAGCCCTGAATTTTCATCAACTCAATAATGTCATGTAAATACAAAAATGTAAATACATTATTGCAATACAAAAATGAATATATGGCTTTTAAGCCCAATTGGGGACTAAACCACTCAACTATAAGCCCTAAGTCCAATCCATTGGTGCCAGCCCCGCAAAAAATTGACCCCACCAGCCAATGAAGGGTCTAAACAAATGCGGACACTCCCTAGAACTCAAGCCGCCCGACAACCTGTTCGACGACTGACAGAACTTCATTTGTGGAAATCAAACGACTGATCTCAGCAATGTCCTTGGAAAAGACCCGATCGGACTTTGCAAAGGGAACCGTCTTTCTGACTAAAGCGTGAACTGCTGCAACTGCAGAGGCCGCCTTTAAGGGCGCCAATAAATCCAAGGCTTGGCAAGACGACAGGAGCTCCATGGCCACCACATTTTCGCAATTGCGCACAATCGACGCATACTTTCTGGCCGCGATGGTCCCCATACTTACATGGTCCTCTTTATCAGCGGAAGTCGGGATGCTATCTACGCTTGCCGGATGGGATAGGATCTTATTTTCGCTAACTAAGCTGGCTGCTGCAACTTGAACAATCATATGTCCAGAGTTTAAGCCGCCGTTGGGTGCTAAGAATGCGGGTAGATCACTCATTGCGGGATTGATTAACTTTTCAATTCGGCACTCGCTCATATTTGCTGCCGCACTGGCTGAGATCGCTGCGAAATCCAGGGCAAAGGCAACGGGCTCTCCGTGAAAATTTCCGCATGATAAAACTTTATTTTGATCAGCAAAAACCAACGGATTGTCAGTGGACGAATTCGCTTCGATTTCTAAAACTTTCCAAACATAACCCAAAGAGTCCTTTGCGGCACCGTGCACGGCCGGCATGCAACGCAACGAATAGGCATCTTGAACTTTATTACAATTCGCATGGCTTTCTGCTATCTGCGAAGTTGTCCCCATCAATCGTAACAAATTGCGCGCGGTCTTTGCCTCGCCAGGATGTGGGCGCGTCGGCGCAATCAGTGGATCAAAAGCACTGCGCGAACCCCGCAAGGCTTCAAGGGACATTGCCCCCGCCAGATCGGTCATCCACAAAAAACGACGTGCATCCCAAGCTGTCAGCATACCAACCGCCGTCATCACCTGACAGCCGTTGATTAAGGATAGGCCCTCTTTCGCTTTTAAAACCAAGGGCTGACAATTGTTCTGTGCAAAGACCTGTTGCACAGAAATTGGTTTTCCGTCAGGACCCCAGACTTCGCCTTCACCGATTAAAGCCAATGCCAAATGCGATAGCGGCGCAAGGTCGCCACTGGCGCCAACACTTCCCTGACTTGGGATATAGGGAAGAATATCTTTCTCAATAAATTCAAGAATTTTTTCAACAACTGCGGGACGAATCCCGCTGTGACCGCGGGAAAGTGCATTGGCCCGTAAAAACATAATTGCCCTGGTTTCTTCCTTTGAAAAAGGCGCGCCAATCCCAGCACTGTGGGAGCGAATGAGGTTCCGTTGCAGCTCCTCAATTTCGGAGTCTGAAATCCGCACCGAGCTAAAAGCCCCGAACCCCGTATTGACGCCATACATGACCTCGCCATTGGCAAGACGGCCTTCGATATAAGCCCGAGATTTCAACATCTCTTGGCGGGCCTGGTCTGACAATTTCAAAGCGATCTTGCGGTAGGCCACTTGGTGGACTAACTCAATCGTGACACCAGATCCAGTGAGTTCAAAAATTTTAGACATTTTTTTTACCTCAAAAAATAAATTCGAAAAAAGAAAATCGCTTTTTATGCTTTTAAGAAATCTATGGCTGTTTTGTAATTGGAATTTTTGAAAATATAACTTCCGGCAACCAGCACGTCGACCTGTGAAAGATAGGGCAAAGTTTTTTCATTTACCCCGCCGTCGACTTCGATCAAACAGGGCAAAGAATGGCTTTCGATTTCTTGGCGCAGGCGTTGAATTTTAGCCATTTGGTCCAATCTAAATTCTTGACCACCAAATCCGGGTTCAACGGTCATCACTAAAACCAAATCGACCAATGGTAGCAGATGGATTATCTTTTCAACATCGGTGCCCGGCCGAAGGCTAATTCCTGGCTTCACACCTAAGCTTCGAATTTCTTGAATCACTTGCGATGGATTGGCAGTGGACTCGATATGAATTGTAAGATAGTCGGCGCCGGCAGTGGCAAAATCCTGAATATATCTTTCAGGGTTTTCAATCATCAAATGCACATCCAACGGCAGCGGCGATACCCGTTTTAACGACTTCACAACCGGTGCACCTATAGTTAGGTTCGGCACAAAGTGCCCATCCATCACATCAACATGAATCCAGTCCGCACCGGCCGCAGCCACAGCTTTGATTTCTTTTTCAAGATTGGCGAAATCCGCAGACAGAATCGACGGAGCCACCAATTTAACTTTTGCCTTAGCTTGTAAATGGCTCAAGTCGATCTCCCTTTTTTAATTGTTGGCTGCGCATAAACTCGTCGGCATTTTGCCGATTGCGGGATTCTGCTTGAACCTCTAGAAGCTGCAACAAACCATCTCCGGTTTCCACGGTCAGCACGTTTTCATTAAGATAAACAAAAGAACCCGGGGGTAAGCCCAGCGAATTCAATTTTGAAAGCCGAGTCCGATGAATTTTCAAACGTTTTCCTTGAAAAATTGAAGAACAACCCGGGCCAAAGTTAAAGCCACGGACCTTGTTATGAATCTTAATGGCGGGCTCACGCCAATCAATAGCGCATTCCGCCTTTTCAATCTTTTTTGCATAGGTAACACCCTGGGGATCTTGGGCCACGGGCACCAAATGGCCTTGCAAATAATCCAAAAATTCAGCCTGCAAAAGGTCAGCACCTTGCTCCGCTAGCTGAGCATAAAGCTCGAGGCCCGTAATTTCCTGGTCCAAGGCAATTTTTCGCGTTCCTATGATGTCGCCGGCATCTAACTCTTTCACTACTTTTTGCAAGGTGACGCCGCCTTCGGTGTCACCAAATTCCAGAGCCCGCTGAATCGGCGCAGCCCCCCGCCAACGCGGTAAAATCGAACCATGAACATTGACGGCGCCAAATTGGAACAAGCCTAAAAAACGTGTTGATAGAATTTGACCAAACGCCACAACCACTGCAACTTCTGCGCCCCAATTGGCTATTTCATTTAAAATTAAATCATTATTAATTTTTTCCGGTGAAATCACCCGAAGGCCTTGGCGAACAGAGAAAACTTTTACCGGGCTTGGGGTCAACTGCAGCTTGCGGCCAGAGGCGCGATCGGGCTGGGTAACGACGCCGACAATTTCAAAACGCGGATCGCCGCAAAGTCGTTGAAGTGAAGTCACTGCGAAGTCTGGAGTTCCAAGAAAGCAAACCCGAATACGGCTCACATCTCGGCCTTGTCTTGGTCGTCAGATTTTTTCTTCTTGTCGGGATAGCCATGTTTTTTAATTTGATTTTTGATTTTGTTGGCCTTGATAAAACTGAGGTGATCAATAAACAAAGTTCCTTCTAAATGATCCATTTCATGTTGTAAACAAACGGCCAGTAGACCATCTGTTACCAAGGTATGCTCTTTCCCGCGCAAATCCTGATATTTCAAGGTGATGGTTTGGTGCCGCTCAACCGTTTCAAAAAAAGAAGGCACACTTAAGCAACCCTCGTCGAAGGTCTCTTTGCCTTCGCCCTTTACTAAAACCGGATTGATCACCACCAAAGGTTGAGTAATTTTTGCTTCAAGATCCGACATTTCAGCTTTTTCGTAACGACCTTTGGTCTCGCGGGGGCGAGTGTCCACGATCAACATTCGCTTCAGTTCGCCAACCTGGGACGCGGCAAGACCGATTCCATTTTCTGCATACATGGTCTCTAGCATGTCATCAGCTAACTTTTTCAACCCGGCATCAAACTGATTCACGGCCTTAGAGACATCGCGCAGGCGGGCATCTGGGAATTTAAGAACTTCAAGTATGGCCATGGAATGCTCCTTAGTCTCAGGACTAATACCCTTATTTTACCGCATTTTCTGCGCTTTATGCAGCGCAATAATTGATATTCTACAAAGGCCGTTCGCGGAAACTTCCCTTGGCGCTTTCACTCACCTCTTGTTTTGTGCTACGAAGTCATCTTCGTCATTCAAAACAAGGAGATATTATGTCAATTGGTAAAAATTTTCCTGACTTTAACCTGCTCAACCAAGATGGAAAAACGCGCAGCCTGAAAGATTACGCTGGTCATTGGTTAGTTCTTTATGTCTATCCCAAAGACGATACTCCGGGATGCACAGTCCAGGGAAAATCCTTTACCGCGGAAAAAGCGCATTTCGATAAGTTAAATGTAAGCATTGTTGGCATCAGTCAAGATGACGTCAATTCACACAAAGACTTTTGCACCAAGTACTCGTTTACAATTGAATTGCTTGCCGACCCACAAGCTAGCCTTCTCAATGCCGCCAAAGTTGGCCAAAGCGAATGGAAAGGGACAATGTACTGGAATCGCACGACCTTTTTAATCGATGCAAAGGGCGTCTTGAGAAAAGTTTATGAAAATGTCAAACCCGAAGGCCATGAAAAAGTCTTGCTGGCTGACATCGAAGAAATGCAACGCCATTAAACGGCGGCAAGGCCGTTAGACAAGCCAGCGGCAAAGCCCTTATCCACAGCAAGTGCTTTGCCCCTACTTTTTCAGCCGCCAGATCATGAAAAGGGCAAATGTGCTCATGGTAACATTGGCAACCCAACCCGCCATTATCGGCGGAATGTAACCGTAGTTGCCCAAAGTTAAACACGAAGAAAAAAACGTCCAGTAAAGAAAAACTAAACCCAGACAAATACCAAGATTAACCATGATCCCGCCAGAACGGGCTTTACCCACGGCAAATGGAATTCCCAGCAAGCTCATGACAAGGGCGGCAAGGGCAAACCCGTATTTTGAATGGTAATCAACTTCATAGCGAATCGTATCTAATCCCGCTTCCTTGTTCTTACGAATAAAAGACTGCAACTCCGACAAACTTTGAACACCAGAAGTATTTGCCGTGGAGCTTAAGTCTTTAGCATCCTCACCCATAACGATGCTTTTTTCTTTAAACTGACTGGTTAATGGAAAGCTCGATTCCTGGGTAAATAAAGTCACGGACCCGTCTTTTAGATTCCAGTTCGAGCCGACAAGATCGACGTCTTTGGCGGTGATCATTTGTACGAGATCCCACTTCTCATTAAAAGAATAAAGGGTCATACCCTGGGCTTTTTGTGTTTTTTCGTTTAAGGTCTTTAGGTTAAAAATAATATCCTTCGAGCGATACCAGATTCGCTCGTTCTTAACCATCGAAAAAAGGGCCGGTTTTTTTTTGATTTCATTGTAAAAAATAAAATTCTTATTCTTGGTAAATCCTGGAATCAGCTGATCGCTGACATAAAAACTGATGGTGGAAACAGTCACGATCCAAAGCAAAATCGGTGTCGTGATTCGCGCCAAGCTCATGCCGACACTAAATAAGGCAACCAATTCATTACTTTTGCTTAAAGTTGAAATAGTAAACAAAGTTGCCGCTAAACATGACACAGGTATCATGCGATACACGATCTCAGGCAGGGAATAGACATAGAAACGAAACAGAGCCCCTGCTGCGACATTTTGGTAGGTGGAAATCGTGCCAAGGGCATCAACCGCTAAGAAGATAATCGCAAAAACCACTATCGCACCAAAGAAATAGCCCAAAAAAAGCGACGAAATGTAACGATCGATCCGATTTAGCATAATTTCCTGATTAAAATGTATCGCTTCTCTTGACACAGGTCTCGAAAAAATGTTGACATAAATCATGGCGTTACGCGTCTTGCTGGCTGATGAAAGTTCCACGATTAAAAAGGTAATTCAACTCTCGCTCCAAGATTTTGGAGTCGAGGTGAAAGCCGTTCCACTTGGAGTGGATGTCATTGCCGTCGCGAAAAGCTTTCATCCCGATATTATTTTTGCCGATGTCCTTCTTGCGAAACGCAATGGCTATGAAGTCTGCGGGGATCTTAAAAACGATGCTGAACTTAAAAATATTCCCGTCGTATTGATGTGGAGTGGGTTTATGGACATCGATGAACCCAAAGCCCGCGCCGCCCGTCCCGATCGGCGTTTAGAGAAGCCTTTCGACGCTGAAAACATACGAAAACTAGTGCGCGAATTGGTGCCTCCTACCCAGGGCAATGTGATTGCCAGTTACCTCACGTTTCCGGAACTGCCCGAAATAATCGAAGATCGACAAGGCAAAAGTAAACCGATCAAAAACCCAGCACAAGCCCCTGCCGTAATTGCTGATTTCGACGAGCCCGAAGAGTTCCAGCAAGTTCCGCTTCCAAAAAACAAGAAACCTGTAAAAGAAACCGACTTTGATGAGGCCTGGGCCCATCAAGACTTGAATAAATTTAAAGTCGAATTGCCTGCAGATGATAACTTTTCATTGGATATTGATGAGGGCGAGCTCACGCGAACGCCCATTGCCCTTTCTGATGGCCTTGACGAGGTCGAATTGGGCGATATTGATATTCCACAGACCAGCAAAAATCGCCAGAAGCCAAACAGCCTGACAGACCGAATTTCACAAAAATCAAATACCTTTGGTACCACAACTCAAGCCGATATGCCAATGGCGGCAAGTCCTTTATACGTCGACACCGGTCGGGCTGAAGTGATCCTTCGCGAAGAGGTCCGTGCCATCGTCAAAGACATTGCCTGGCAGCTTTTGCCTGAAATTTGCGAGCGCGTTGTCCGCGAAGAACTGCAAAAACTACTTAAAGACGCTGAACGTTTGTAGTAACTAAGTGCCCTATGGTGCTTTTAGATTTAATCCGCGCAGCAATTAAAGAAGACATGCCCAATGGTGATATTACAACCGAGAGCCTTGCTTTAGGTCCTCGGCATGGTCGAGCAAAACTTTTGGCAAAACAAGATCTAATTCTTTCCGGTAATGTTGCTTTCGAGCAAACCGTGCATTCATTGGATCCTGGCGCCAAACTGAAATGGCACTTTGAAGAAGGCGATAAAGTTTTAAAAATGCAAATCTTGTGCACCATCCAAGGCGACTTGATTCAGCTTTTAAAAGCAGAACGGGTTGGCTTAAACTTTCTGATGCACCTGTCTGGTATTTCTACTTTTACCAATAAGTTTGTGACTATTGTGCATCCCTTTGGCACGAAAATTTTAGACACTCGAAAAACTTTGCCTGGCTATCGCGACCTGGAAAAGCGAGCAGTCGTCCATGGCGGGGCCCTGAACCACCGAATGAACCTAAGCACTGCCATTTTAGTGAAAGACAATCACATCGCGGTTCTAGGCGGCATAGAAGCTGCGGTGAAAAGAATTCGCGCGCACACCCATTTGCCCATCGAAGTCGAAGCCCGCACCTTAGCCGAAGTCAAAGAATGCGTCGATCTGCAGGTCGATCGTATTCTTCTAGACAACATGAATAACGACTTGCTTGAAAAATCTGTAAAAATTATTCCGCCGGGAATTGCCACCGAAGCCAGTGGCAATATGACCTTAGAACGCGTTCAATCGGTGGCCCAAGTGGGTGTTCACTATATTAGCGTTGGGGCGCTGACTCACTCTGCCCCATCGGCCGATATCAGTTTGGATTTTGACTGGAGGACCATCAATGAAATTTAATGTCGGCGAGGCCACCCGCTCATGGGCAGAAAAAAGTAAAATTCCAATCTATTTTTCTCAGCAGTCCACGAGCACCAATGCCTTGGCCAAAGAAGCTGACCTGGACGAGAACTCGCCCATCGCCTTATTTGTGACTGAACATCAAACTCAAGGACGAGGCCGCAACGATAATCAATGGCAGGATCTAAGTGGTGATGCCTTGCTGTCATCGTGGGTCTTTCAGATGTATAAAGATCCCCAACCCATTCTGTCCTGTATGGTGGGATTGGCCGTCTACAATGCTTTTTCTCTGACGTGGCCGTATCTGAACTGGAGTCTTAAAGCGCCCAATGACCTTTTTCTTGGTCAACACAAAGTTGGCGGGCTACTTATCGAAAATCTAAATCAAGGAGCGCACAATCGATTTATTATTGGCTTGGGGGTAAATATATTTGCCCACCCACCCTTGGCCACGGCCACTGATTTAACTACTGGGCTGGCTTCCTATTCGGCAGCGAATGCATCGGCGACGAACCTGAGCGTTGGTTCACAGGAGTGGCAGGATCTTTTAGATCGGCTTTTGCTGGAACTTAGCCTTGCGGTGTCCAACGGCAGTCAGTCTTTAAGCAACCATCAAAGTTTTTCTATCCTGACAGCTCTAAATCAACGGCCAGGATTGGATGAAAAGTATCTTGCGCTAGATGCAAAGGGCAACCTTTTGACCAGCAAAAGAAGTATTCATTGGTCAGAGCTTTAACTTTTGCTTTAACTCTATTTTTCTTTCTGGAGGTTTATTTTGGCGCTTACATTTACACCACTGGTAACCGAACCCCTTGCTTGTCCTGATTTTAGATTGCCGGCGCTTGATGGGAAGACCTATTCAACGGCAGACTTTAAAAACAATAAGCCTTTGGTGATCATGTTTATTTGCAACCACTGTCCTTACGTCAAAGCGATCGAAGATCGTCTGATTCAACTTGCGATCGATGCAAAAAAAATCGGCGTTCACGTCGTCGCAATTTGCTCAAACGATCCCATCGAATGCCCTGATGATAGTTTTGAAAACCTGCAGCTGCGCGCGCAAAAAAAGAATTATCCATTCGTCTATTTGCATGATGCAGATCAACAAGTGGCTATGAATTTTGGAGCTGTTTGCACTCCTGATTTTTTTGTTTACGATCAAAACTTGAAACTGTCCTATCGCGGGCGTTTGGACGACTGCTGGAAAGACGAAAGCAAAGTCACTCAGCGTGAACTCTTTTCTGCAATTCAGCTGTTAGCAAAAGGGGAAAAAACCCTACCACCACAGACACCCAGCATGGGTTGCAATATTAAGTGGATTGCCTAAATGTTTAAACACCTGATTGCAGCAATTTTTCTTGGCTTATTTTCTTTTTTTGCATACCTACTGATTCATCTTGGAGTCTTCAAGCCCGTTCTAATTAGTGAAGAAAATGGCCCTGCGATGAAGCTAATCTACAAGGAACATACTGGCGCCTATCATAAAATTATTGAGGTCATTAAAGAGGTCGAAGACTGGGCGAAAAAATCAAACATTGATTGCAGCCGATCTTTTGGCGAATACATCGACAAGCCCGGGGAACTTGACGAAGCCCGTTTGCGCAGTCGCGGTGGTTGCTGGGTGGATGAGTTTCCAAAAAATATTCCACCTGACTTTAAAACTCAAGAATACCCCGTTCGCAATTATATCAAGGCTGTTTTTGAGGGATCCCCAAGCATCGGACCTTGGAAAGTCTATGGAAAAGTCGAAGATTTCGCAGAGGACTCGAGAAAAAAAATCAAGGGTGCGACCTTAGAAGTTTATGTCATTCATTCAGCCGAAAAAATGACGACAACTTATTTTTTCCCAATAGAGTAAAAAATAGGCTGCCGTCTCAAGTCTATCTGCCGCGAATCAGATTCAATGCCGAACCTGCGCGAAACCATTTCAATTGCTCTGCATTGTATGTATGGCGAAGCTCGATGGATTCTTTGCTTCCATCTTTATGCTCTAGAACGGCTTTTACATTTTTTCCTGGGGCTAAACCTGAAAGCTCCTGAAGGGAAACCCGATCGTCCTCAAGAATTTTATCGTAGTCCTTTGGATTAATGAAATGTAAGGCCAATACGCCCTGCTTTTTCAAGTTTGTCTCATGAATTCGGGCAAAGGACTTCACGATCACTGCGGTGGCACCCAAAAATCGTGGACACATCGCTGCGTGCTCGCGGGAAGAGCCCTCGCCATAGTTTTCATCGCCAACGATGACCCAGCCCTTTGCAGACTTCTTGTAATCGCGGGCAATTTTTGCAAACTCAATGCCCTTTTCGCCAGTCAGTTGATTTTTACCTTTACCGATTTCACCCGAAAATGCATTGTCCGCACCCAAAAGCATATTGTCGGAAATATTATCCAGATGTCCGCGGAACTTAAGCCACGGGCCGCCTGGACTGATATGATCAGTGGTGCACTTGCCTTTGGCTTTTGCCAAAATAAGCTGACTGACGAAATCCTTACCGTCCCAGATCCTAAAAGGCTCGAGCAACTGCAGTCGCTGCGAGGTTGGCGCAACCATAACCTGAGCGCTTTGGCCGGCTGGCTTTTGGTATCCTTCCAAATCGGGAACGAAACCTTTGGCTGGTAATTCCGGCGCTTGCGGAGGCAAAAACTTCAACTTGCCTTTTGGTGTATCTAACTCGTCCGTCAGCGGGTTGAAATCTAGTCGGCCGGCAAGCCCCAAAACCATAACCAGTTCTGGCGATCCGATGAATGCTAAAGTTTCTGCATTCGAATCATTGCGACCACGAAAGTTTCGATTGAATGAGGTGACAATGGTATTTTTGTCGCCGGTTTTTATATCGTCACGTTTCCATTGCCCGATACAAGGTCCGCAGGCATTCGCCAATACGGTGGCACCAACCGCGTTGAAGGTTTTCATTTGCCCATCGCGCTCGATAGTTTTTTGAATCTGCGTTGAACCAGGACTAACCAAAAAAGGTTGCGCCATAACCACACCCTTTTGCAAAGCCTGCTCTGCCAAGAAAGCAGCCCGGCCCACGTCCTCGTACGACGAATTGGTGCAAGAACCGATCAAGGCACTGGATAATTTGGTTGGCCAGCCTTTTTCTTTGGCCTCTTTCGCCATTGCGGAAATGGGCCTGGCAATATCTGGCGAATGCGGTCCCACCAAATGGGGCTCCAAGGCAGACAGATCAATCTCATAAACTTCATCAAAATATTTTTTTGGATCTTTTGCGACTTCCGGGTCCGCACACAACAACTCACGGTTGGCATTGCAAACATCGGCCAAGGACGAGCGGCCGGTGGCCTTCAAATAATCGGCCATTTTTTCATCGTATGGAAAAATAGAGCAGGTCGCACCCAACTCGGCCCCCATATTCGTGATTGTTGCCTTACCTGTGCAAGAAATGGCCTTTGTTCCTTCGCCAAAGTACTCCACGATCTTGTCGGTGCCGCCTTTGACCGTCAGCATTCCGCAAAGCTTTAGGATGACATCTTTGGCTGAAGTCCAACCGTTCATCTTACCTTTTAAATGCACACCAATTAATTTTGGATTTTTAACTTCCCAAGGTAGCCCAACCATGACGTCCGAAGCATCCGAGCCCCCGACTCCGACCGCACACATTCCCAAACCACCTGCATTCGGAGTGTGCGAATCCGTACCAATCATAAGACCACCAGGAAACGCATAATTTTCTAAAAGGACTTGATGAATAATTCCTGCACCTGGTTTCCAAAAACCAATATTGTAGCGCGAAGAAGCCGTGGCCAGAAAATTATAGACCTCTTCGTTCGCCTTATTTGCCGAACTCATGTCGGACTCTTTGCCCTTATAAGCCTGAATTAAGTGGTCGCAGTGAACCGTTGAGGGCACGGCGGCCTCATTTTTGTTAGCCAACATAAACTGCAAAATCGCCATTTGCGCTGTCGCGTCTTGCATTGCCACTCGATCAGGTCGCAGCAATAGAAAACTTTCGCCACGTTTGATTTCTTGATGCTCTGGATCGTCTAGGTGGCCATATAGAACTTTTTCAGCCAAAGTCATGGGCCGATTCAAGCGCCGACGAATCACTTCCAGTCGCTTTTCTGTTCTCTTGTAGACTTCTTGGGCCATCTCAGGAGTTGTCTCGATTTTTGCTGCCATTTAATTTCCTCGGTTCTGGAATTAATTTAGTTTTTCTGTAAGCTATTTAGCTACTTTATTCTAAAATTATGAGCAGAAGATCACAATTATCAACACTACGCATGAGACCCATTTTGGTCTCTAAAAATTCACTTTCCTAGACCAGACTAAACTCGTCCTATGGCCAAATAAATCAGATTTTTCGTCCGCAAAAACTAGCGTCTTGAGGTACCATTCAAGAAGCGAGGCCCATTGAAAATACTCAAGCGACTTTTGCTTACCGGCATGATCCTTTCAGCGACTATTCTAGCCGGAGCCTATACCTATCTTCGCCTTTATGCAGGACCGCGAATCAAACTTTACCTAGAGCAAGATCTTGCCACTCAGATGAAGATGCAGATTCAAATCGAAAGCTTTGCTATCGATTTTTTTCCTCCGGTTGCAATGGTCTTACGCAACGTGAGTCTAAAAAAGGGAAGTCTACTCAGCGCGCAAATTGAGAAAATTGAGTTTCACCTCAGGATTCTAGAGGCCGTAAAAGCCTATCCGAAATTATTCCCCGCCGTCGATCTTACAATTTATCGACCCGTCGTGCAGGTACAAAAGACAGTACTTGCAGGTCCACCGACAAAACAAACGCCTGCGACAATTCCGAAGGCACTACCGACGGGCATTGCCTTACCTAAGGGATTTGACGCTGCCGCCTCGATTAAAGTAATTGATGGCCAGATCAATTACCTGCAGCTCACCGCAGACGGAAACTCCGGACAAAATAATGACGTGCAACATCCACCGGCTCAGCCTCAGGAAGCTCAGCATGAAGAAGCTAAGCAGGTTCAGCTTGATGGTTTTCAATTCAGTCTGGATTTTCCATCGCTTTTTAAAGACTGGAATTTGAAAGCCGCGATGAAAATCCATTCCAAAATGCTTCCAGTGAAAGAGCTTCCCTTCACCTTTCAAGCGCAAAGCAATGTGAATCTTGAAAGTTTAGGCATCGATGTGCCGGCAGGCTCTTTCTCGTTGGGCTCGATCGATATTCAATTTAAGGGTAAATCCGACCTGAACAAACGCCACCACCAGTGGACTATTGCGATCGAGCTCCCTGAACTAGGACAGCTGCCCCAGCTACCAATTCCCGGCAAATGGAGCGGAAAGCTAAAAGGCCAAGCTCTAGTTAAATTCAGCGACCAACTTTCAGTATCCGCAGACCTTGAAGCAACTCAAGTAAGGGGCGAGGTTGAAGAAACCATGGGTGACCTCTATGCCAAGGGCCTAGTCGTGATGGATACCAAAGCCCATCTCGATTATGAAAACGAAATCCTTAAGCCCCAGGCCAGTGGCCAAGTTGATCTTACTCAATTGCTAATTCGCAAGGGAAACCTAATGCAGAAAGCGGCTGGAATTCCGCTTAAATCTGAATTTTCAATGCGCCTAGAAAATTCCCTGGTCAAGGTTGAGCAACTGAGCTTTCAACTGGCATCAATCATCGCTAGTGCTAGCGGCGAACTGGCAACGCAACCAGAGCAAAAAAGCAATCTGAGTTTAAAAATACAAAAAGCAAATTTGCAAGGTCTCGAACAAATTTTTCTGCCTTTGCAAAAAATGCCAGTTGCGGGACAGCTTGAAATCAATGCCCAGGTCTCTGGAAATTTGAGCAAGCCACAAAATCTAGCAATTCAGATTAAGCCACTGCAACTTTCCGGATTCAAAGCAAATCTAGAGTGGCAGTCTGCCGACAAAACTCTGCGAGTTGCCGGGCCTATAAATGCTGATCTAAAGGCAGTTCTAAATTTTCAAGGGGCCGAGGTTCAAGGATCACAAGTTGACCTTTCGGCGGACCTGACCGGACTTGCTATCGAAATGAAAGATCGTATTCGCAAAGCTTCACAGCAATTACTTAGGCTGGAGGTAAAAGCTAAGCAAAAGGGAACTCAATTAGAGATCACTACGGGACAATTGCTGTCCTGGATCGGAATCCTAAACTTCACGGGACAGATTAGTAACCCTTTGCAGCCGCAAGTAAACGTCGCTGTTGAACTTAAGCAATTTGATATTCAGAAAATATCCGCACAAATACCAATGATGCAAAGCCTGGGGCTTTTGGGTTTCATCAATGCCAAATCCAGAATTGTTGGAACCTACGACTTTAAAAAGGGCATCCAACAAAGTTCCCTGACGTCAGATTCAGAGATCTCTGTGGATTTGAAGTCATACTCGTATCAATCGCCACCAACGACCACGCCCCCTGCTGCTCCAGCCCCGGTTGTTCAACAGCCGCTGATCCCCCTGGTTCCAGATTGGCCAATTATTAAGAATTCCAACTTGAAAGCGCAAGTTCTGATCGAAACCTTTTTCTTTAACGGTATTCCCCTTTCAAAATTAGTGGCCAATACATTGATCCGCAAAGGCCAGCTTGATGCGAATTTTTCAATCGCCAAGGCCTTTTCCGGCAGCACCTCCGTTGCCATTAAAAATACTCCCCTACTTGCTAACGAACTGAACGTCGAGGGCTGGGCGAAGTGGAATGACCTTCAGGCAGGCAATGCCTTGGATAGCCTATTGCCCGCGTGGAAAGGTTTAATTCGCGGCACGACCCAGGGACAAATAGCTTTTAAAGCCGTCGACTTCCGTCGAAATGACTTTGTAAATAAACTTAAGGCCGAAGGACAAGTGGAAGTAAAAAATGGTTGGATTGTAACTTTACCGTTGCAACAAATGATCAATGAAAAGCTGGCTGCAATTAAGGGTCTTGGTGACAAATACAAACTTCAAACTGAAAATCTTTCGGGGCAGATTTCGACAAAATTTCGGTTCTCTGGGGACACGGTTTTTTTGGATCCCTTTCAAATCAGGTCCTTTGACAAAAACGAACTTAAAACCAAGGGTTGGGTTAAAACCAATAAAACCCTTGATCTTTTGGGCGAGTTTTATTTAGCGCAAGTGAATCCCAATGACCTTTTGATCAAGGCCAATTTGGACTCGGAAAAGCGATTTAAAATTCCAATTCACATCACAGGTTCCGTACTTAAACCAGATATCGGAATTGGTGAATCTTTAATGGGACTGCTAAATAACGCAGTCAACGCCCAAATTGAAGAGGCCAAACGCCAAGCCGCCATTGAGTTGGAAAAGAAATTGGAAGGTCTGAACAAGGAAGCCGCACAGAAACTTGAATTGGAAAAACGAAATCTTCAATTAAAAGCAGAGGCAGAGAAACGCAAAGCCGAGGCCTCGGCAAAAAATAAACTAGAGGCAGAAATTAAAAAAAATATTCCGGATTTTTTCAAATAGCGCTTGTAAAAGACCTTTGGTAATTGGGCTTGATCCCATTCACATCAGTCCAGATTTCAATTCGTTCAGAGTCCAAAGCCGAACCTAAAACTGCGGCCGAATAGTCCGAGCCCCCACGGCCCAATGTGGTCGTCACCGACTGAGTCCTTAAACCTGAACTGCGCAGTGCTTGAGCCAAAATATATGACGAAGAAAGTTCCCCAAGACAGACAATGCGGTCCACTGATCTTAGGCTGACCTCCCCGATGGTGTCTAAAGATCTGAGTATCTGGTCCACTTCAAAAAACTGCTGTACAATATGATCCCGAGATTTCCTTTCAAGACCTAGCTCTTGTATTAACTCTAGATGGCGATCTCGAATTTTAAGCAAAAGATGCTCGGCACTTTGGAATTGCCCAACCCTAACGTAGTCCACGGCCTGTAGCAGTTGATCCGTTACCTTGGCCAAAGCAGAGGTCACCACCAAGAGCTTGCCACCTCTAGTTGCCACGATCTGGATTAATCGTTGAACCGCCGACAAATCTTGTACAGAAGTTCCACCAAATTTAAGTGTTATCATAATCTATTAGACAAAAGCCCCGCGTTTAATTTTTTCAAGAATGATCTTTTCAGTTTTAATCGGATCTCTTGGATCGACCGAGAAAAACGACTGCTGCTCGCAACGAATTTTTTCTTTTATCAACCAGCGCAAAATATCTGATAGACCTTTGTTCTTTTTGTCAGCAAAGAAGGGATCATTTTCCAGAGCATCTTTGGCTTTTTTCAAGGCTCGAGCCTCTACCGGGTCAGATTCCTTTACCTTGTAATGGGGCAGATCATACTTTTTCACGTCTTCTGGCAAGACACCCAAAAATCGAACGTCAGGAGCCGAAAAGTGTGAGTTGCGAATCAAACTAGCGGCAGAGCCTGCCTTTAAAGTTCTGAAGATATTTTGCATTGTATAGGCGTCTAGATCTCCGAAAAAATACATGGGCACTGCCAATTGATCTTCAATCAACTTGCACCAACCACGAACCGCATTGGAGGGCACCCCTTGGGCACCCATCAAAATACAGTTGTTGCGCTTGGTAAAGCCCATGGCTTGCAAAGTATTGGCCGTACCTTCGGATTCGATGACGAGGCAAAAATCAATTTTCTTTTTTGCTTTAAGTTTTAGGGCCTGTGGCTTATTTTTTGGCTGAAAGGGTGACGTTCCCAACGTTGATAGATCAATTGTCGCTTTGGTTCCGTCCGCCATGGTTTCAGTCACAACCAATTGTTGTGAGTAGGTCTGTCCCCCGCGGTCATTGGCAAAACAATTCAGTTCTTCACGATAGACCCTAAGCATATCACCGATGAAATCGATGATCGTATCACTTTCATCCTGATCTTCAAAATCCAAGGCTTTGTATTTATTGCTGCCTTTGATCAAACCTTTACACATGTAATACAACTCACGCTTGGTATTCACGGTCCCGACATCCAGGTTTCTCAGCAAAATCTCTAGCATAAAGACAACTCTTGCTAGCTTTTGCACAGATGACACATTCAGTTCGGTGCGCACGACCTTATCGCCAGGGGTCAAAAAACCAACCTTGGGATTATAAAAACAATTATCAAGTGAAGTTTTGACCGCTTCCAAGACTGGGCGTTTGGACTTTTCCAAATCTGAAAGCATTTTTTCGGCAAGGATTCTTGCCTCTTTGGGAATATCAATTTGTAACTCACGAATGCTAATCAACTTTGCCATAATCCAACACCTTGAACTTTCTTTTACTGCAACTCAAAAAACCAAATCTTTTGCGACCGTCAAAGGACGGCATCAAACTTAGGATTTCTTTTTTGTGCCCGCGATCTTTTTCGTCGCCATATTTACTGGTTTCTTCAATGCTTTGTCCGCTGCGGTCGCCGCCAGCTTTTTACTTCCTAATTTTTTTGTTGAATGCTTCTTGGCGGCTGCCGCGGCCCTATTTTCTTCAGCAACTTCAATCTCAATATCAGCGGCAGGAGAATTTTCGGCATCGTCATCGCTTTGACCTTGGCGTTTGGCTTCTCGCGACTTCTGTTTTGCAAGCCGAACCTCGGCCTCTTTTAGATCTTCCATCGCGTCCTCAGAGTCTCGTCCGAGAAGTTTTCTCAAGCCCTCTTCGGCTCTTTTTTTGCGGCTATCTGACGAGTTTGTTAAACGCACCAAAGATTCGACCAAAATGGGTCCGAATTGCTCGATATGGGCCAATTTCCGTTCTAAATCTGCTTCTTTATCTTCGCGGCGGATATGTCGAGATAGCTTCTGCCCGGCCTGCATCAGCGCGCGACGAATTTCTTCCACTAGCTCTTCCGAGGCATCAATGGTTTCTTTTGAGGCATTTTTAAATTTAATAAATGGAGAAACCAAAGACACTGCAAAAATATAGGGGCCATTGGGTAACGAGCCTTTGGGTTGTGCCAAACCATAACTTTTCCAGTTTACGGACTCGATGGCCCAGGTAATTGCACAGCCCGACTTGTCGAATTGCAGTGGCACCCGATTGGCGAATCGCAAAAGTTGTACCGAGTCGTCAGCTTCTAAGTTCCTATTTACGAAACGCGCCAATGCGACTTCAACCACCACGGGCTTAAAATCGCAAATCGTTGGTTTTCGTGTTACTACTGCAAAAAAATCGATCTCGCCCAAACGCTGAATAGACTTGGAAAGCGCATCTTCACCCACCGTCAAAACAGACTTGGTCGAGGGCGGCATCAACTCGGAATTTTGAATGGCGGTAAAAACCTTTTTGAATTCATCTTCTTTAAGTTGTGGGATTGATTTCTGCAGCAAAGATTTTGGCAATCCTTTAGCGATAAAATCCTTAATTGACTGGTCGGAAATCCGCGAAAAAGCTGTCTTCAAAAACTTATCAAGATTGATTTTACCATACAAAGACCCATGGGTAATAAACTCGCCCAATTTGAAAGTATGCGGGTGGGGCAGCGTTGCTGAAGGAATTTCCGGAGCCTCGTCGGTAACTCGTTCGACATGGACCCAATCGTGCTCCATCAATTTATAATTCAGTGTCAAATGTGGATTCACTAAGACATTGCCCTCTAAATAGGTCAGCAAGCCTCCGTCGCCATTCAGCTGGACCCGGCCGTCAATGGTAAACTCGACTTTGACACCACTTTTTTTATCCCAATCGATGGTCTCTTTATTGCGTAAAATACCGGTATTGGATTTGATATCGACATCAACTTGCCCTTGAATGGCTTTGCGCATGCTGGCCGTCTTTGTGGTTACAAAGGCGCCCCTTGCATTGGTAAGTTGTGCCCAGGTAGTGGCGGCTGAAATACCGATCCCCTGCTGCCCCCGTGAACATTGGCCTTTGCCAAATTTGGAACTTGCCAGGTACTCGCCAAAAACTTTTGCCAAATCCTCAGGGTCGATGCCCGGCCCATTGTCTTCGACAATAATTTGAATCAAATCCGTATTCTTGGTGGAACCGGTCCCAACTTTTTTAACTTCAACTGAAATTTCTGGTAAAATACCAGCCTGTTCGCAGGCATCCAATGAGTTATCTACACCTTCTTTTAAGGTGGTAAGAACGGCCTTCAAAGGCGAAGAAAATCCAACTTGCTGCAGGTTCTTCGCAAAATATTCCGCGGTTGAGCTTTTCGTAATCTTACTCACGCACACATCCTCTTTGATGTCGGTTAATTATTAGCACACTATAGAAAAAGGGAAATTCGCTCCGACAATCAAGCTGAAAGTCTGGATCCCCCGGTAATTACCCCTGTTTTTCGTATATGCATAGCGTTATTTGTCTTAAAAATAAGCATCATCGGTAAACAATTCAGGACTGGCGGCATCTGGGCGTCGTTGGTTTTTCGCAAAAATTTTGGCCGATCTGCAGGCTAAAGCGGCTTCAAATTAGGTGTAAAAGGCCAATTTAAGAGCGCCTACCGAGTAGTTGCGGTCAATTCTTAAACCGTGGAAGTTTTGCGGTTAAGTTCTTCGTCGGCGGGACGGACATCCTCGCCCTCGGGCGGCCAGAAATGGGGTGCCGTCGATACGGCACGTCGACTTGCTCGAAGCAAAACAATACGAATTCCTGATCGCAATGGAAAAAACAGAGCGGGTTTTTGCTTTGGCAGTTCCATGATAACAAAATCTTGTTGTTTTTGATAAAATGAGAGAAGTTGTGACGTCGATACGTCACGTTTACCTGCCAAAATGAAAATTTCAAAAAATGTTAGGCTAAAGGACTGAAATGGGTTTTAAATGCCCTATACGCTTTGCTAGTTGGGCAGCAGTGGTCTTCGCTTTTCCGGGGTGCAATTCAAAATTCCTGTTTATGGCTAGACCATTGGGCTCAGGAGTTTCTTCTTCTGCACCTTTGTGATATGAATGACACATAATCTTGCCGGGAGGTCTTCATAAAGAAGAGCCTACAATCCAATAATTATTCCGTAAGTGGTAAAGTATCAGTAAGAGGAACCGTCCTATTAATTTTTTTATTTGCTGGATTTAGCTACGGTTACTATCAAATACATAAATCGAGTCACCTAAAAAAATCGAAACTCGCGGATCCGATTTCGGATTCAGTCGCGACTCCACACTTAGCTCCAGTAGCAGCTCCGGCACCTGACCCTGTAGCAGATCAGGCAACTGATCCAGTAGCAGCTCCAATAGCTGATCCAGTAGTCACCTCAGCGCTAGATCCGGCCGATAGTCAGGTCAAGTATCGGCCTGTAGATACGCCCGTTTTGGTCCCGAAAGAGTCTTTGACTTTACAGTCGGAAAAAAAAATAAATCCGGATAGCGCTTTGGATTCTGCCCCAGTTGATGAGTCCCCGCACACGAAACCTTTAGCTAGCGAGCCCTTTGCCTCTGGGCCGCCGATTCGGTCTGAAGTTGATGAAAAAGTTGAAAGTTTTTTTTCGATAAAGGCATTGTTCAGTTTTCTGCGTTTTGATGGCACGGACGCTGTCACGGGCGCATCAAGCGTCTTTTTGTCGGATTTAAATTCGGGACTTGCTTTGGGATGGCATCAGCGGTGGTCCCCCCGGATTGAATCCCATTTGTCGATTGATTATCAAACTGTAAGAATCACACCGATTACCGGTAAAACTCTTGATCCAAGTTCACTACCTCTAACGGGTTTTGGTGGTGGGGCGCAATGGCAGGTGAATGAAAAATGGGCTTTGGATACGTCCCTTTCTTCTGGGCAAGAAATTTTTTGGAAAGCAACAGGCTTTAGCGCCCTTTCGCCGCGATCTGTTCCCATAACCCGAGCTATTGGTGGACTCGCTTATAACGCCGTAAAAGTGAAGCATTTGAAACTGCAACTAACGGCGGGATGGGGCCTGGCGATGGCAACAAGTTCAGCTGAGTTTTCTATTAAAAATGGTACACTGTATCGATTGGGTACAGAGCTTATTTCCGAAGACAGTCGTCAACCGATCTCTGTGGGATTTGGCTATGAGAAATTGAGCCAAAGTACAGACATTTCTGATCACTCTCGCATAATGGTTACAGGTTTTGTCAAATATTACTTTGGCGGCATTAAAAACTGAACTATTTTGAGATAGTGATGCGCTCGCTTAAAGAAGCCCTCTGGACTTGTCGAATAGTCTACAGAGATGGACAAACCTAAGATAGATAGCAATTCTTTGCAGGTCAGGAAAAAATTCTGGACAGAGTTATTTCGGTCCACTGTTCTTTGTGCTTTTGCGCTGAGTTCTGTGCTTGCGACGGGCTGTTCAAATCCGCTAGGAAGTCCAAGTTCATCAAGTGCATTTCGTCCTGGCATTGATTTAAAAAAAATAATTTCGCCTGGGTCTTCTGAATTGACAGTTTCTTCCGCAGTGGTGACTTCTGGATCTCAGGTAACAGTAAGATTTGCACCTAAGGACTCAAATGGCCAAATCATTGTGATTCAGGATTTGGACGTGAATATCAACTTAGATCAAGGATCTAGTACGGGTACGATTTCAGAAAGATCGCAAAGCTCTGATGGCAGCTTTGCCTGGACAGTCACAGGTTTGGTCGCAGGAAGTGCGGTCAAGGTGAATGCGATTATTGATGGTAACTCACTGGCAATAGGGACCTTGCCTAGTTTGCAAGTTGTTCCTGGTGCCATTGTTGCGAGCAAATCAACGGTTAGTGTTGGCACAGCAAACCTTGCGGCAGGAAGTTCAACAACTGTGACTTTGCAAGCCAAGGACTTGAATGGAAATAATCTAGCAACAACTTCAGGTGCGGCCGTTGCCTTTTACTATGTTCTTGCTGGGGTTAGTTGCGATATTCTTGGAACTTTAGTCGGAACGGTGGTTGATAATACCGACGGTACTTATAGGGCGACATTTGGGGTAACCACTAGCAATGCATATAGTTTATGTGCGACAATTGCGGGTGTCGCTACAAGCAGTATCGGTTCCGTCACTGTCACCTCAGGCGCAATTGATAATTTTTTGCTAACTGGTGTGCCCGCTTCGGCCACCGCAGGCACATCCTTTAACTTTACCGTCACCGCCCGTGATGCCAATAACAATACAAAAACAGATTATACTGGGCAGATTCATTTTGCGACCAGCGATTCTGGTGCGGTGACTTTACCATCAGACTATACTTTTGTTAGCGGCGACTTGGGAACGAAACAGTTTTCGACAACCTTGGCCACTGTGGGTACGAAAACAATTACAGTCAATCAATCTGGCGGTGGTGGAGTGCCGACGGTGACTAGTTCTAGTATCACTGTTGGTGCAGGTGTGGCATCTGCGGTCACTTCAACAATCTCTGCAACATCGCCTGTAGACGCTGACAACAGTTCGACTTCAACAATTACAGTTACGGTCAGGGACGCCAGTGGGAATGCTATTGTTGGCTACAATGCATCGCTGCTAACAATTGCTGCAAATGGAACAGGTAACACATTTGTTCAACCTGCGGGCGTCACAAATAGCTCTGGGCAAACCACAGGGACATTAAAATCCTATGTGGCGCAGTCCAAAACTATTACCTTGTCGGCTCCGGCAGGATTAGCTTCCGTTGCCTCAACAAGTGTCGTTTTTGCGGCGCCTCCAGCCTTGGCGATAAGTCCTACCAGTCCCACTGTGCGGGTGACTAAAGCTCAAACCTTCGCTGGCAGTGGTGGGGTTCCGCCCTACACTTTTAGTATCACTTCTGGTTCTGGATCGATTAACTCATCAACAGGTGTCTACACGGCAGCGAATAGCTTGGGGTCAACAACAGTAAGAATTACAGATTTTGTTTCCTCCACAGCTAGTGCGACCGTTACAAATTCAGCCTATAGCAACAGTTCTTTGCTGCTAACAAGCACTGGGACAACGGCGACAGAAGGCGGTTATATAAATTTGGGAGATCGCACGATAAGAACGGGCAGTATCTCATTTTGGTTTAAGACATCATCCGGAAATACCAATACCGACTATTTTATCTCGAAGGTTAAATCTGGTAAGTACCAGGGTGAAGGCCGGGTTAGCTTGGTTTCTGGGAAAGTTGTTTTTCAAATTGATTCCTGCACAACGGCATCAGTCAATGCGGATGGGACCTGTACTTCTGGGGCGCAGAATAGTCCGTCGATCACTAGCACTGGTGCGGCAGGTACGTTTAACAACGGAGCTTGGCATCAGGTCGTGGTGACTTTTGATCCGACGACGACGGATGGCTTTGGCAAAAATATGTATTTGTGGATAGATGGAGTCAAGCAAGGTACGGATGCATATACGACTTATGGTTTTGAACTTTCAGGGCAGGGATTTACCGGAACTTGGAATGAAACTTTAGATCTTGGCCGCAACTCTGGCTTGGTAAATAGCTATCTGAACGGCCGCCTTGACGATGTCGCCTTTTTTAATCAGGTTCTAACTAGCACTGAAATCACCGAGATTTATGCCAGCGGCAAAACGATAAATTTAAGCAGCCTTTCTTTTGCCAGCAAGTTAATCCATTGGTACAAGTTAAGTGATAGCAATACCGGTGACACGGATACGGGAACTACAATCACTGACTACGTGGGTAGCTGGTCGGCGACCTTAGGCAAATCGGCATCTGGCAGTTATCCTGCCGCAGACGCCAGTGTCCCTTAGGAACTCTGTCAGGCAGAACGCAGGGACTACTTAACACGTTCAACAGGAATAGCCGATGGATTTCTCTGAATGGATTTCCAAACCTCATAGGAGGAGATCTTCCCTTCCAATGAGTTTCTAGCTGGACCGGCTCCGAGGACCGCCAAATAGACCTCTGCTTCGCTGAATTTACCAGTTTTCATATCGAAATCCATAACCTCTATTCTGATTCGCTGGCATCCAAGATAAGGCTTTGCCACGTCGCCACAGCTGGGTCTAAGTACAGAACAGTTAGAATTTAGTTCGTCGTTTTTGGTAAATGATTTTGCGACGAAGAGACAGGCCATTCTAAAAGGTTTGGGATACGGTTGGCTTCCCGAATATTTGATCAAGTCAGAGCTTGAATCTAAGAAAATTCGAATTTTAGAAACCGAAATTGAAAATCGCCATGAGCTCTTACCAAGGCTATATCACCAGAAAGAAGAGCTGCTTGGAAAGACCGCCCAGCAATTGCTGAGGTATTTTCAGCAGCCGTAAAACGTTGCGTATAATAGATTTAAATAATCTTACGATGAAGTTTTCAGATCCTGGCATTCGACTTAAATCACCACCGCTATCAAGGCTTCAAGCCGGTGATCAAACTGACGAATGTCAGAGTCTCTTTCGTCCACTGCAAGCACATGTTCTTGAATAGTGGCTAAAAGGTCGGTTTTTTCCTTCTGCCAGATTTGGGCTTCGGATTGAAACTTGTCTTTTGCCTTACTGAGCTCTAAACGAACTTCATTGCAAAGGGCCTGGGCTAAGTCCAATTCATGTGTCAGATTTTTACTTTTATCTACCAAAAAGGAATTGTGCAGCTACAGGCAAGCTCTGTGACTTACAGATTTGCCACCGGTCCAAACAAGGGCAAAAAGGCCATGGTTCTAAAGACCGTGCCGGAAAATGATCATACAACAAACTGGGGCCTAGTAGTGAAAAACTCTGGATTCAGTCTTCACGCAGGCGTTGCCACCAAAG
>CALQIT020000004.1 GCA_943330705.2 Streptomyces griseus | reverse complement strand
TACAATTGTACCTACAAATTCAATCAAACCAAGGCCCACCGGCATCAGATCAAAGCCATACGTTCGTGCAAGAATGGGGAAAGCTAAGCCAGGGCAACCTGAGCATACCTTGGCCATGGCCTGAATTAGGCTTTATTTTCCCTATACGCCAGAGACTTGAGTCTTGAAATTGGGGCTCAGTCTCACTAGGGGGCCCGTCATTTGAGCGCAGATAGTAAGTGCTGATGGCCTTTCGATTTAGCGAAGTCGTACGCTGACCTACCATCAAAGTCTCGAAGCGATTTACTCGTTGCGTGCTCAAGCAGAAAGCCTACGGTTTTTGAATTGCCATTGATTGCCGCAAGCATCAATGGAGAACATCCTTTCCGTTCTCTCTTTTCAAGCGTGGGATCTAGTCGTTCATAATAGGCCTCGGTTGGCTTGAGGGTCGGTTCCTCGCCACATTTGAGTTTAATTTGTGTATTTACCTTGGCCTTTTTTCCGACAAGAATTTTGAGGGTTTCTAGATCGTCGTTTTTTACGGCTTCCGTTAATGCTGTTCTGCCAAACTTGTCCTCAGAATTAACATCCGCTCCGGCGTTGATTAGATCGTTCACAATTTCTTTTTGTTTCGCACGGATAGCAAGAATGAGCGGGGTTTCGTCGAAAAACTCATCCTTAGAATAATCTAGGTGCATATTTTCATGCGTGTTTACATTTAGTTTTTTTGAAATGAGAAATTTTAAAATTTCTCTCTTTCCGAAAAATGCAGCCGCCTGAACCAGTGTGTCGTTCGGGTGGCTTCGAGCGATGAAAGCATGAATATTTTTAGCTTCAAGAAATGGCTTTTGCTCAGTGACGAATTTTATCAGAACAAGTAAAGGTGCCATCGGGCTATTTTGCGAAAGCTCCACTTTTCCTAAGAGTTCATTAAAAACAGCAACGTGCCCATTCTTCGCGGCCATTCCAAGTGAATTACTAAGCGGACTCCCAAGACTGTCACCACAGGAAAAATCGTCGAAAGATTCGGTGGGATTCGCGCCATGTTTCAATAAAAGTTTTACGACTGACAGATATCCAGCAGTTGATGCAAGCATTAGTGATGTTTCTGACAGGTCACAGTCACGTTTCTGGTCTGATAACTTGTCTACCTTGGCTCGTGACTCAAGTAGGAGACTAACTATGCTCGCTGAACCGGACTTTGCTGCATACACCAGCGGCGTACGTCCCGTTTCGTCTTTGCCATTTACATCAGCGCCGCGTGCTAGTTCGGCTTTCACGCTTTCGACATCTCCTCGTTTAACTGCATCAAATAAAGCTGTCGGCATCTTCAGGAGATCGACTAGATTTTGTGACTTTTCCTCAACTGTTGCGCCTCTTGCGGAAAGGAGCCGATAGATTTTCAGATGTTCCCCATTTTTTTCGACAGGAACTGTAAAGTGGAGAGTATTGGCGCCGGATCCAAAGCCAAGGCTAATTCTCGACCTCAGACTTTTTCCGAGGTGGCGCGCAAGCGCTAATGTGACTGGATAGGTGGGTGTATGAAAATAATCGACACAGACAGGAGGGTTAATCGGTGCCCCTTGATTCAGCAATCTTTCGACCTCATTCAAATCGCCATAATCTGCTTGGATGGCCAGAGAGATATCATTTTCAACGAGTTGCCGATTTTTGTCCCAGCACCACCCGCTCCATTTCCCCGTAGGAATGCCTTTCGAATTAATGTAGATATAAATCACTTTGCTTCATTTTCGCAGGTTTATGCCGATAACCTAATGATATGAACTTAAAAATTGTAATTTCTGTTCCGCTTTCGATCAAACTGCTGCTGACTCAACTGGCATTCCAAAAGAAAAATTACTCAGTCGAGGGTGCTGCAGATTCCATATATAGTCGCCATTTTTGGAGTATATTTTGAGTAGGTACAATTTCAAATATTTGGCCTTCATATTTTTAGCGCTTTGTATGGGCTGTACGACCATGGTTAGGGTTCAAGTTCATGAAGATTTTGAGAATAACAATCCGCCCGAATATAAATCGCAAGTTTCCGTTTTTGAAAGCGCTGACAATATAAATCGACCATATAAAGTAGTTGGTACGGTCTATGTTACTGATACTGGGTTGTCAGTCGATTGTGGATTCGGTCAAATGGTAGACAGAATCAAAGGTAAAGCAGTCGCGATTGGCGCGGATGCAGCCTTCCTCGATAGCGTCAGGCCACCCTCAATCTGGAGTACCTGTTATCAGGGTACTGCACTGCTTATCGTCTACGAGGACAAGGCAGGTCCTCAAGCAGTTCAACCAAGAGAAGGCAATGCTTCCACGGGAACTGGGTTTTTGATTTCCACAAAGGGTTATATTGCAACTAACCAACATGTTATTGAAGGAAAGTCCAAAATAACTATCCTTGGTGGCGGTCTAGAAAAGGAAGTTTCGGCCGAAGTGCTTGTTTCTGATTCAACTAACGATATTGCAATTCTTAAAATCACTGATTCTTCTTGGATTGCCGGCGGAGTTTTGCCGTATAAATTTCGCGAATCTGGCGCTGTGAAGCTGGGAGAGGATGTTTTTACTATGGGCTACCCACTTGGTCAAATTTTAGGGAAGAACGTAAAGCTAACCCGTGGCACGATAAGTTCGTTGAGTGGCATTCAAGATGATCCGAGAATATATCAGACGACCACAGAAATTCAGCCTGGGAATAGCGGCGGCCCTCTGGTCGATAGTTCTGGAAATATTGTTGGAATTGTCGTAGCCACTTTAAATCCATCTTTCATGATAAAATACACAGGTTCTTTGCCCCAAAATATAAATTTTGCGATTAAGATTGATTACCTAATTTCCTTAGCAAGAATGAAAGGCATAAAAATGCCTGGTGGGGTTGGCGCACCAATCATTAAGAAAGAAATTTTCGAGTCAGCAGAGAAGATAGCTCCACGGATATATGGAATTAGGGCTGAGTAGACTCTAATATTAGGTTTGATTCAAAAATTAACCAACCTTTGAGAACTTTATTTCAACCCGCTGTCCAGTCGCTCCTAAGGCACTTAGAAGTACATCAAGAGAAACCCAAGGGAAATTTCCAAAAACATTCTGAACGTCGATGAGATTTCTAAGAGTGTGGACTGCGGGCATAAAGTGAGAGTCCAACACCATGAAGAAGCTACAATAGCCGGCTGACCCAACCTACTCTATAACGGAGTAATTTAAGGGGTCAGCAAATGGGAAAGCCAAAGCGCAAGTTTAGTAGTGATACAAAGAAGAAAGCTGTCGACGATTACGTCTCTGGTCGCAAATCAGCAGCACAGGTGGCAGCTGAAAATCATGTGAGCGTGAGCAACATCTATAACTGGCGTGTGCAGCTCGACGAAAAAGCAAAAAATCAGGATCTGAGTGAGCTGGAAGCTGGCGGCCGTAGCCGTGAGGACGCGAAGTTCATCATGGAGCTAAAGGCGGAGCGAGATGCCTATCAGAAAATGGTTGGCGAGCAGGCCGTGATGTTGGAGCTTTTAAAAAAACGCCTGCGATCGACGACCTCGCAACAGTGGAGCGAATTGACTGGGTTGATCGAAACTTTAGGAGGATAGGAGAGGATAGGAAGAATTAAGCCCATTTCTGTACTTTATCCTAGGTATGTTTTACTAGACCTTTGTTAGATTTCCGCATTTTTGCGGCCTAGTTTCACTGAAAAATGATGTGCCGTCAATGCGGCACGCTTACTTGCTGGAGGCAATAAGACACCATTAGCCGTTTGGGGGCGAGCTTCCATCCATCGTTCAGAACGACTCCAACGCTCGATTGTCGAACGGCTCACTTTCAGCGATTTCGCTATTGATCTCAAGCTGTTATGTTTAATAAAAAGGGCAAATGCCTGATCTTTTAAATGCGCCTTCATGCTACATTCATTTTCTTGCAGTTCTAGCATTGGCGCAAATGTTTTTATCGGCTAATTAGGAATGTTGTGTGCGTACAGTTAGTCTTCAAAAAAATCAGAGTTCACTCTTTTAACTTCAAATGTCTGAACTGTTTCAACACCTAAATTATAGTCGTACATGAGCTGGGCCAGCTTAAGGTCGTCAATAAGGACAATTTTAACATCGACTTTCTCAACGTACTGTATGGCTGGTTGAGCGAAGTAAGATGATGTTATGAAAATTCCTTTTTTTGCCTTACGTTCATTTAACGAACCAACGAACTGTTGAATAGCTGGACGGCCAACGGCATTGTCTTCGGCATATCGTTTAGCCTGAATATAAATCATATCTAGTCCCAAGTAGTCCTGAGAAATTTCGCCGTCGATTCCGCCATCACCAGATTTTCCGCTGTGAATGATCGACTCTAAATCCTCTGCGCCGTAGCCCATTTTTTTCATCAATTCCATAACCAGTTTTTCAAATGCCGTGGGATCAACGGCTCGAACTATTCTAAGTAACTCATCAACGACAGAAGATTTCAGATTTTGATAATTTCTTTCGATTTGCTCCAAAGGATCTGATGAGTCCAAGTTAGCTGGCTCAATAGGTGTCTCGGCCTTTTCAGACTCCATAACTGATTTCCACTGACTAAACTCACCAAACTTCATTAAATACGAAGTTGAAATTGCAGGTGGGTTTTCTTTAACCACCTCTTTGCCGCGAGCCGTAATACTATATCTCCCCTTACTAGGGCGAGCTACTAAGCCAGCTTTGAACATATACGAAAGCGCCCAGTTCACGCGATTGTCGATGATCTTTTGTGTCTTACTTGGTAGTAGAGCCTCGATCTCTTGCTGCGATAAATTGAAGTGCTTAATCACTTGAGCAATTATTTCCTTTGAAGCTGAAATATCTTTAGCTGAAACAGCTTTCAACGCAGGTAACATAGTCTTTTGAAAGTCAGGGATGGCCATATAAAGTCTCCATTAAATGATGTTTATCGGCATACAACCTACATCTTTCAAGACCAGCTCATCGTAATGTAGCCACTCCTACACCAAGACTAATGTCGTAGAAAATGTGTGAGTTACACTGTTCATACCGCAATACGCCGTCAAGCCGCCTCCAGAAATCTAACTATTTTTGATCCTGTGACGAACAGCCTGTAGGAAGTTGGATTTCCATGGGCTTTTGGAGTCCCTTATGCAATTCAATGGCGAGATGTTACGAGAGAACCGAAAAACAGCTGAACTAAAACCCACTGGCTGGTCGTAAAACTAGATCACCGTCATACCTCACCGCTGTCTAGCGATTGGTCAGTCGATCTACTCCTCGGCTGCCGGAACAAGAACTATGCATCGACCACCAAGCCTTAACATCTCGTAGCATTCATGTAAGAACTTCTTGTCATTTTCTATGTGCTCCATAACATCAACGGAATACACGCCAACAGCGGTCATGCCACAGGCGGGAACACAGGCCGCAGCTGTTACGCCTCCACTGCCGGCAACCGAGATAATACACGCTACGCACGCCCCGCCGGCCGTTGATCCCTATTACGGACTGATCTAGTTAGTGCTTCAGGTTGAGATCAAAGCGATATATTCGTGCAAGAATGGGGAAAGCTAAGCCAGGGAAACCTAAGCATACCTCGGCCATGGCCTGATATAGGCTTTATTTTCCCTATACGCAAATCGCCTTGTCGCTTCCGGGCCAATACCATGATAGATTCGTGCTGATTCGGGGGCATTTAGGGTTCCTTTTGTTAAAACGTCTTGTAGTAAAAACATTCTAACAGATTCCCTGACTGCCTCTGTCATTGATGGAGAACCGACTAAATTCTTTCGTTAATGTTGGTGACGACATATAATTGATTCATGAAAATGGTAAATCTATTGCTGTCGATGTTAGTGTTGTTGCTGGCGCTTGATGCTTTTAGCAGCGGGCGCCAAACAGTTGGTCTTCTTTACAATTCAAAAGATGATTCGATATCTACGTCGAATGGTGTCGAGAATCATGTTAAGAAAGGTATTGAGCTGGCCCTTAAAGATATAAGTAAGAAAAAAGTTGAGATTAATACTGAGTGGGTTGATGTAGGAGAAACTGCTGAATCAACGTTAAAAATAGCAGGTTTATTAGCGACAAAGAACTTTGATTTTATTATTGGCCCCTCTAGCTCTTTTCAAGTTCAAATTCTAGCACAGCTAATCAAAGATAAGAAGCTCAAGACCAAAATTATTTCGCCAACTGCCACCAGTGATGAACTTTTGAAGTTTGACAATGTATTTTTGATAAGCAACGTTAACTCAGTCCAAGCTAAACTGATTGTTAAGGAAGCAGATATTAAAGACAAACAAACAGTATTGGTCGTCAATATCAAGGACTGTACCTACTGTTCAAATCTGGCACAGTTTATTGAAAGTGAACTCACTAAAGCTAAATTGACCTATAAGTCTATTGAACTCTTTGAATCCGATTTGGCGAATCCAATTAAGTACGCCGCTCGAAAAAGCTATGATCATATCTTTATACCTGCACTAGAGGGGCAGACTGCGGAAGTAATACGTTCTTTATGGCCTGAAAATGCATCAGCTTCCTATTGGGGCTGTGATGGTGTTGGTACCCTAGGCCGGTTTATTACTCAACTTCCGTTCGCAAAAAAACTGAAAATTAACTGGTTATCACATTATCATAAAGATATCGTTCATGAAAATAACGAGGCCTTTGTTAAAGAGTACTATCAAAAATATCAGATCTTTCCGATCGACACATCGGCCTTCAATTATGAGGCGGTACTTTTCGCCACTATGAATCTTATATTAGACAGAAAATATAACAAATTTGTTACCGGCGAGGTAACGGTCTCAAAAAATACCATAATTCGAAAGATGCCTGTACTGTTCCTAAGCGATGCTGAAGTCAAATTTAAACATTTGGTGGGTTTATGATTGAAAGCAAATACCTAACTGCTATCAAGCTCAGCGGTATCAAGCTAGGGCTGCTGTCTGGCAGCACCCCAGTTTTTCCCGATAAATTTAGGGGCTTAATTTCGATAGGTCCAGATATTCGCGAGAGTCGGCATGATCAAAGCATGGGTGCACTGTTGGCCCTCTTTCAGTCGGGGTATGGGCTGGACAGTAACTGCCTGCATTTCACCTTGGGTGGTTCGATGGCATTTTTTGAAACCTTACTTTTTTTAAAAGGAAAAGTGGACACAATCATCTTCGAAGTACCATACTATGAGCCATACATCGCTGCTGCCCGTCAGTTGGGATTTCAAGTGTCTATTGTCAATGCAGTGTTTGAGGTGGTGACCTCTTTAGATCCAGAAAAAACTGCTGTATGTCTAACGAGTCCCAATTTCTTTAATGGCAAGTTCGTTCCGACCAACCAGTTGCAAGTTATTAGCAGTAGATATAAATATCTGGTACTGGATGAAGTGTTTCATTCTAGTTTTTCTGGCGATCACAAACTGTTTTCTCAAATTTCTAAACCCAATTTGATAAAAATTAATAGCCTCTCAAAAGTTGTTGGTCTCTCAATGTTAAGGTTTGGTTGGATAGCGGCCAGCCCCAATATTATTGATGAAATCAGGAAAATTTCGCTGCTGACATTTACCGATTACCCGACTCCTTCTTTGCGGATAGCATTGGCAATCATGCAAAACTTGCCAGCAATAGTTAATGAAATTAAAAGTAGTTATGAGTCTAATCGTCAATTGGTTAAAGTGTTCATAAAATCGGCTCCGGACTTTAGATTTTCCCACGGACTCGAATGTGGCCATTTTGTAGCAGTTAATACCAAAGAAGACTTGGGAAATTACTGTTTAAGTTCAGTTTATTTTGGGGGTGGGGACATGTGGCGATTTCGGATTGATGTCAGTCCTCAGGCGCTTACTGATTTTCTAGATTTCATGGGTGCAAAAAAATGACTTCAATAAGCAGGTATTTCTTTCGTCAATTTGTAATGGCATCGACCATTGGATATTTACTATTTTTTACGTCAGCTTTCTTTTCTTCGTATCAGCAGGCTAAAATGTTGACCAAGCACTCAGATCTTGTCTTGATTTCTGATCTAGAAAAGAAAAAAGACAAACTTTTGCTATTTTACACTCTGAATGATTCTGCCCATTTTCTATCAGAATTTGAAGATCTTGTGGCGATTCAACTTCAGTAACTGACTCGACTTGTTCCCCAGACAATCAGCGCGGCGCCGATGGCTTGAAACCAAGAGATACTCTCGCCGAAAATCATCATTCCGATGATCACCCCAAAAATTGGCTCCAGATATTGGCTAACAATTCCAAACACCGGAGCCCTCCGCATACAGTACGAAAAAGCGAAGTAGGCCAAAGGCGTTGAGAAACCTAATATAATAATTGAAGTTAGATCCTGAGTTTGCAACTGAGCGGTTGGCAGGCCCGTTCCAAGCCAAATAATCAGAGTACCAAACAGTGCCAGAATTTGAGTGACGCCGGTAACTTCTAAATCAGAAAGTTGAGTTTGTAATTTCTTGACCAACATTGTGTATCCGACCCAAGTTAACATGCCGATCAAAATATAGAAAATACTCGAAATCGGCGCCGACCATCCCCCTCCGGCATTTATAAAAAGGAAAGTACCAATGATCGAAATAAATGCCGCCAACAAAATTTTCCGGTTGAGTTTAACTCCAATTGCGGCCAACGCCAAAAGTGGATTCAGAGAAAAAATTACGATGTACCAGCTTGCCGGTAAACTTTGCATAGCAAGACCTTGAAAATAGTAATTGGCCGAAAGAGTAATTGCCAAAATGAGCAATGCTTTCAGAGAAATTTTTTTGGCATTTTGTAGGATTTGAGGCAGCAACGGAGTAAAGAGTAAACTTGAAATCAAAAACCTCAGCAGAATGACAAATGATAGAGCCTGACTGGTTGTGCCCAACTTTACAAGGGCGGGAATAGCTGACCACAGGAAAACGGCCAAAATCCCGGCGGAACTTGCTAGCAAACTATTTTTTAAATTTAGACTTTTCATAGTGCCACTCCTACTTGATCTGAAATTTCGTCCGAGCACCAATCGTCTTTTACAATCGGATTGAATGTTGGACTCTCGTTGATATCGTTGCAGCTTGCAAGAAATTGGACAAAAGTGTTCGGTATCGAAAAGCTCCTACCGTTGTGTTCAAGTGATTTTTTCATCCAAGTATAGACAATGAACTCCTGCTCCTCGCTGGACTGATTCCCGTTCATCATTTTTCCAAGCTCATCTATCTCTGCCAAAATCTTAGTAGCCATCGACGTTACTTTTTCAAAGTTGTACTGTATGCGTTGATTTCTGAGCGAGAAGACTCCGGATTTCCATAGTTGATTCCAAAGATAACTGCCAATCCAGGCGTCATTGTCAGTGTTTATGCTTCCTTCGAACGGATTATTTCTAAAGCCTCTTCGCCCAAACCAAAACAGTCTTTGAAATATAATAAAGTGTGCAAACTCAGGAAACTCAGGGATTAGCGAAATCATCAACATATCAGTGGATAGTTCACCCAGGACATCGAGCTTGAGGCCATCCAATTTCAAGAAGCCTTTTTTACATGGCGAAATCTGCCACGGCCCTACTCTGTGCCCGATTTCGTGAAGAACAGAGGCCAAATAAGTGGTCACGCGTAAGTCTTTAAAGAGTGACTTTGCCAGCATCTTTTGAGTTTCATTCGAGAAACCCCGTTGTATACACGGGAGAATATTATTTTTAAAAATATTTTCCCAAATATCGATCAATTCAAAGCCAAAGTAATCGTTCAGGGAGCGACCCTGAATCCCCAGAACCTGCGGGAAAAACATAAAAATATTTGATCCCGATGTAATTGCTCCTGTTCCAGAAATGACATGAAAAGGGAAATGTGCTGGCCAAGACAGATCAGTCAGAGTTGAGTCATATTTCTGATATCTCTGCATGATTTTTATGAGTGGCGTTTTGCCTTCAAGATGACTTTGCGCAGATTTCTCAAGCGCCTTATCTCGAAGCAGCTCAGCTCGGGCATAGCAAAATTCTGTCTTTGTAAGCTGAAAGTGCCCATTAAGTTGAATTACCTCTTTGCCAAGGTGAAGATCAGCCTTCAGTTTCTCAAGAGTAAGTAAGGGATTGCATTCGTTTATCATAGTTTCTCCGTTTGTTCGGAGGATCATTAGGCAACTCCTGGGCCATCCGACTTTCGTACCGCTTATCATTGTATTCGACTTAAGCCATGGCTCGTCTTTATATTCGGAAGCCAGTCTAAGATTTGGGACTCTATTAGCTCTGTGAAAAATCTGAGCTTCGTGCTTTTCATGATTGATTGGAACACAGAAAGAGTTTTCGCCTAGAGCGTACAACGGCGGTTCTCCCCTATACCCGCATTTGGTCTTAATCCTTTTACTATTTGCAGTGGGCTGTGGCTTGGGAAAGAAAATAAGGGTCGATTTGGCAGTAGTACCCCGCCGTTTGCCAGTCACCACGCGGTGAAATGTAGATGGAATATACGGCTTGTACACAGGTATAGGAAACGTTGTATCGAACCAGAGAATCCCTTACGCAGGTGAATACTGAATTCCGACAGCTATTTCGCTCGGAAACACAGGATTGACTCTCGACTTCACACATTCGGAAAGGTTCTTGAATTGTGCCAATACAAGGATACTGATACGTGCAGCTATTGTTGCAGCGTAAAGCCAATGCTGACTGCGCATAAACCGCAGAAAGGGAAATGATCAATAACACTAATTTCTTCATTAGATTTCTCCGTTTTAATGACGGTCCTTTGCGAGGTTGCTTTAGCCGACCCTACAAAAACGACCGATTTGGTTAAAGGCGCGCTTTTGCCCTCAAGCTGATCAGGCTCATTCTGGCTCTACGCGCACTGATCATGCTCACAAAGCAATCGGCATACCAGCCAAAATGACTCCTCGCAAGCCTTGCTCTTTCCCTTGTTCTAATGACTGCCCAATTGTATCCGGCACATGACGAGAACCAGAGAGATAAACTTGCTGTGAGCGATAACCTGCTAACGCTTCTGTGTTCAGAAATCCTGCCTGCACAACAGGCTTAAAAAGCTCCCGGTACCAGTTTTGTAAATCTTCGTGAAAAACTTTTCCAGCGACTTGACCTTTCGATACTTTATGAACGCTCATCATTACTGACGGAAAAGCACCATGCGAAACGCTTTTTTTGGTCTTTGTAATTGGGTCCGAAATTAATCTGTTTACCATATGCTCATAATTTCAAAATTATGAAGCTCTATCTAGTACCCGTAGATAGTCACTCCGGTGATCGGACCTGAGTTTGAATTGAAATTGCACGTCGCTAAAGTTCCAGTGCCCTGGTAGGCGCCGAAATTAGGAGTATATAAACAGGCCTCGTTGCTTTCACACAGGCCATCCTCGTCGCCAATTCCATCGTTTAGAATTTCTACTGCCGCTTTCAGATAGCGCTGTCGGCAAGCCTCTGCGGCTTCGCAAATTCCGTCGTCATCGCCTATGGCATCGCCGATAACCTCGACCCCATCTTGCCAATTCACATAGCTTGCGGGGTAGGTGTAGGCGGCAGAAAATAGATACTGATCACCGTTGACTACGCTTGGACAGGAAGCCGATGCAATGAAGCTTGGATTTTGTGTGGAGCCATCTCCTGTCGTATTTTTTAGAATAGTATCGCCGCTTGCCAACCGCCAATCCCAAATTCGGCAGTCCGTATAGCCCCCGGCGGAAGAACATTTTTTGCTGTTTGATGAATCTGGAAAAGCTAAAGCGCCGTCAAGGCCCCAACCTCTCCATAAATTATCAAAACTAAGAAAATTGGTAAGTCCAGAGTACAGCGAGTAACCATTTGTATCGTTCGTATTTGCAGTGTCGTTCTGATTTTCAGCTAAAGACTGCGAAGCACTGATCTTGCCGACAAATGAACTTGCGAAAGACAAAGGCGACCTGACAGTGGCGTCACTTGCATTTTGCATTGCACAGGTATTGCTGAATCCGGGATTCGTTGCCCCCGTATTTAAGCAGGTCAATGATCCTTTTAAGAAATTTCCAGTGACTTTATGGTCGCTTCCGTTACTGGCATTGATAGCATAGGTCGAGCCCGAATGGGCAGTTGCATACTGGCTAAAGGTAACCCGCAAACTTGTTCCGATATATGAACCTGATGTATTGGTGTTTACCGAGTTGTGGACAATAGAGTCCCCGGAGCCACCACCCCATTCCATGCCATTGCCACCGATGTTTGCAAGCGTGATTTGTGATATTACTGAAAAATTTGAATTTGAAATGCGAAAGCCATTGTGACTTCCGGTTGAGGTTCCTACTCCAGCAATTAAAGCTTGAGAAAGTCGAATATTGTGACTGTTACTGAGGTCAAGACCTTGGTTTAATCCATTCGTCATAGTCACATTGTAAAACGTGGAATCACTGCAGTTAAGGAAGTAGGCACCAGCGCCGCCTGATATTTTTAGGTTAGAAAATTTATGCTGACCTGAAGCTGAAGATGCGTAATTGCAATTTATAGTGTAGCCGGTACCCCGAGTGGCCGTTAAATTGGTGACCACTGTCCCGGTTGTCCCGGTGGCAATGTATATTGGATATTGCAACAAATCAAAACTGTTCCCATCGATGATCATATTATCAGAGTCCACTAAATAAAGGCCGTAGTCAGCGCCCGTTCCTAAGAATGAGTTGTTTTGTACCGTCCAATTGTGACAGGTGGTGAAGTCAGTAGCAAAGTATCCTGCAGTTGTAATACTTGAAGACTTCAATAAATTTGAGTTGCCACCATTGCAAAGAAGACCCCAACGTTGGGTTGCAGGTATTAACAATTCGCTGATTGTGTTTGAATCTGAGAATCGAATCTCGACACCGCGGCCGTTTGCGGTTCCGTTATTGGTGGCGGTAGACAAGTGAATACGATTGAAGTATGAGGCATAAAGAAAAATACCTCGGGTCGCAGAGCTTAAAGAGTCAGTCTTAACTTCGATCCAACTAAACCGAGTTCCTCCCAAAGCAACTATACATTTTGCGTCAGCAGATGCCACCTCGCCGCTGCCGGTAAAGCAAGAAATCGCACCTGAGGAATCCCAGGATAAAGTGACTCCGGCTAAAGTAACTAGTGAATACTGATCAGCATTGATATTGTATCCGCGAGTGGTGGTCGACGATATCACTGTAAAAATAGTCCCACTAGTATAGCCGGCATCATTTCCCACACCGTCGTCGTCAATTCCATCCAGTTTCATGACAGCACCACTACCCGAGTTGGCAGGGGCTACCACCACGGGATTGTTCCACCAGGTTGCCAATGAAGAAGTCGCAGAAAGCGTCCCAGAAAGAGTCACGCGATTTTGCGTAAAAGAAGTACCACCAGCCGCAATTAAATCTTTCAAGCCCTTACCCACTTTCAGCCCTGTGGAATAAAAGGTCGCGTTCCCGGTGACCACGTAGCAACTCCAGTCAAATGCCGCCAGTTGATCCACCATACTTAAGCCTGAACAGCTTGCGATACCGCCAAGAGTAACTTTCTTAATTTCGCCAGCATGCAAGCAGGCCGCAGCTCCGACATCTGTAACTGAATTGCACGCGGTATTATTCGCATTGAACTTGGCTTGGGCTCCGGTGCCATTTGCCTTTACATAGTAATTCCATTCAGGGTTAGTTGACGGAGTTACCGGATAGTTGGACTCAACAGAAATATTTAGAACTGTAGTTTGATTCACGACAGAAGAGTAGGCCGACGAGCCCGCCACATTGGTCGCCCGAACTTTATAGTAGTAAATCTGCCCCACGCTCAGGCCGGTGTCGCCATGAGTGCTTGAGTTTGCTGCCAGTGTTGTTAGAAGACTGTAGGTCACCCCATCTGTCGAGCGAGCTACTTCCAACGAAGTTTCATTGTTTGCATTGTCAGTCCAAGATAATGAAATAGAGGTAGCGGTCGATCCCGATACAGCTAATCCACTGGGTGCAGCAGGTAAAATTGGAGGGGTCGCAGAAGCAACCGCTGAGGCGACAGAACTCACACCTGAGTTTATCGCTAACACTTTGTAGTAATAGGTTGTTCCAGAAATTAGTCCTAGATCAGAGTAGGAGGTGAGATTTACAGCAACTGAAGCTAATTCAGAGAACGAAATATTATCTGTCGATCGAAAAATTTTAAATCCAGTTTCATTGCTTGAATTGTCTGTCCAGCCAAGGTCGACCGTTGACCCAGATGTCGCTGTGGCAGTTAATCCGGATGGATCACTGGGTACGGCCGGTGCCGTTGTTGTGGTGGTCGTTGTCGAGGAAGAAGTAGTCGTTCCATCCGGGACCTGGGTTGTTGAAGTCGTTTCAGATTCATTAATTACTTTTCCCTGAAAATTACAGGCTGATAAGAATATCGTAGTTGTGAATGTCAGGAAATACTTCATAGTTCCCCTTGCCTCAGGTCTTATCGGCTGACTTGGACTAAAGTATTAACGGAAAAGTTTGAACAGAATTCGCGTGAGCGTTTTGTTTTGGGATTTTTTAAAATACTTATTCCCTACTGCCAATATCCGAGCAATTTAATTGTGTCAGAAAGAAGCAGCGACGCTTAACCGTCTTAAAATAATGTAACCGACATTGGTATGTCGTTCTTTAAATTCTGGATTTCCCTTTTCTAGTCCAAATAAATCCAAGAACGAAAATGGAAAAAATGTAAAAAATGATTTTTCCATTTTCAGGAATGGTGTCTTTCGTTGAGATAATCCCAATGGAGGTTGCCATCATCAAAGTGGCTAAGATCTTCAACCGAGTTTTAATCACATGGTTTTTCTGCCAGTCCAAGATGGGCGGGCCGAATATCGGATGATTCAGCAGCCACGTATGAAATTTTTCAGAGCCCTTATTAAAGCAAAGCGCAGTTAATAGTAGAAAGGGCGTCGTCGGCAACAAGGGCAGAAAAATACCTAAGATACCCAAGAACAGAAATGCAAAGCCAATGGCGATGAAGAAGATTTTTTTCATGGACTGTTTCTAATGATTCTTTCCAATTCAGATAATTCTTTTGGTGCTTTAATTGTTAGGTTTTCGAAGCCCATCCGAGTTACGCGAATATTGTCTTCGATGCGAACTCCGATACCCCGATATTCTGCTGGGGCGTTGCTGTCATCAGCCGGAATGTAGAGTCCGGGCTCGACGGTGAATACCATATTTTCTTCAATTTTTCTGGGTTCACCGTTTTTATGCATATACATACCCAGATCATGAACATCCATACCAAGAAAATGGCCGATGCCGTGCGGGTAATATTTTTTGTGCTCTTGGGCTTTGATGATATCGTCTTTTCGACCACTTAAAAGTCCAAGTTCAAGCATCAGGTCTGTCAGCATGGACGTTCCCATTTCGTGAAATGTTTGAAAAGGAACTCCAGGCTTAATTGTCTGAATTATTTCTTTTTGAATTCTTAGCACGCCTTCGTAAATTTCTGCCTGGGCATTTGTGAATTTGCCATTGACGGGGTAGCTGCGAGTGATGTCACCGGTAAAGTAATTATACTCGGCACCGCAGTCGATCAGCATCATTTCACCTGCTTTGACTGGTCGATCGTTGAACACATAATGCAAAGTCGTGGCATTGGCGCCGGAAGCTACAATGCCGCCGTAGCCCTCACGAGCAGCACCACGCTTCATCGCCTGATAGATAAAGTAGCCGTGCAGTTCGCGCTCATTCATTTCAGGCTTTATGTAGTGCATAACTTCAAGATGGGCTTCAGCCGATATTTCGCAGGCCTTTTTGTGATTTGTAAGCTCGGCATCGGTTTTAATTAGTCGCATTTCGCCGATCAATTCGTCAGCATCTACTAAGGGTAGAAGGCCAAAACCAGTGCGTCCCTGACTGAGGCGAGTTGAAAGTAAAATATTTTCAATTTTTTTATCCATTTCTGGATTTTTAAAAAGCCGGTAGTAAAGTTTTTCCACGCCCTTTAAAAGTTGTGGAACTTGAGATTCGAGTTCTTCAATCGGGAAAACTTTATCAATTTTAAATGTTTCTTGTGCTGCTTCCGGTCCATAGCGAAAGCCATCCCAAGTTTCGCGTTCTTTATTTTTCTTGCGGACAAATAAAACGGATTCTGGATTTTGTCCCGGGCGAAAAACAAAAACCGATTCAGGCTCTTCGAATCCGGTTAGATAGTAAAGACTGGAATCTTGACGATACGGATGGTGAACGCTGTTGTTTCGAATATACTCAGGTGCTGCAGCTGCAATTAATGCGCAGCCCGGAATAAGTTCAGCAAGTCGCTGCCGACGATCGCTAAATATTCGAATAGCTTCAAGTGGAATTCTCATTTTTTCCTCAATTCTAAAGCCGTCTACAGCCCCAATTTAGCCTGGATCTCAGGTATGGATTTCTGGGCAGCCAAGCTACCTCGTTGAATCATTTCTTTTCGTTTATCAAAATCTGTCAGTAAGAACTCGTCCAGTGGAACCTGAATAACGTAGTCAACGCTTTTTATCTGTTGCAAAACAGAGTGTGCAATCATGCCCCAAAACGGATAGTCGTCAAATTGGTTGGTGTTGATCACATTGACTAAAATAATATAGGTGGCACCGCGACTGCGCAAATAGTCGGCACTGGTTTTTAAATCATGTGCTGCTGCTATATTTTGATTAAAGGGCTGGAACAAAGGGGGTATGGGCAAACAATAGGGTAGCATCGCCGTGTAAGCGCCTTTGGCCATCATATAGATCGTGTGTTTTGCCGTATTCAAAGCGGCACAAGCAAACGGAATTCTTGCATCTTCGTTTTTTCGATCTGAAAAGGCCATCTTTAAAAATGGACCTATTGACGACACTTCCCTTTGTTTGGTCGCGCCCAACAAAGATCTATTTAAAAGGTCATCTTCTTTCATTTTCATCATTTGCCACTCGGGTTCGAAAATTTGGCCCTTTTGTGAATAGAGAGCCCCTACCAAGGCTCCAAGCTCGATGCCAACAATTCCGACAATGGGAATTTTTGCCTTCGAAAGTTCTCTTAAAGCACCGATATGGGCAAACGCCTTAATCGCACCTGGTCCCAAAATTAGTCCTACTTTTTGTGCAGCTCCGAATGGCACAAGTTGATTTGGTGTTGCTGTCGCGGCCGGTACGACAACGATCCCTTGGGCATCATTTTCTAAGACTGGCAATGGCGTAGTCGTTAACGCAGACGGTGTGTTTTTTTTTGTCTCAAGTGATTTCAAATTCGCGCAGGAGACCAAGCTAAGTATGGAAAATAGCAATAAAAGAAATCTACTTTTTCTGGGCAAAAATAAAAAATTCACGGTTACCGTCCTTGCCTTCTATTTTCGAGGGGAAATAGTCCTTAATTGAAAATTCAGAGGACTCTGCGGACTTTTTAATTTTATCTTCGACCTTTGCAAATAGGGTTTCGTCTTTTACAATTCCCCTTTTGCCAAGATTCTCTTGCCCGACTTCAAACTGTGGCTTTACTAAAGCCAGAACGTGACCCCAGGTTTTAATGACCTGTGAAACCGAAGGTAAAATCAAGCTCAGTGAAATGAAAGAAACATCGATAACTGCCAAATGAAATCCACCCGCAGGTATGACGGATAGAAGCTCAGAATTATTTTGAATCTCTCTGGCGTTAACACCTTCAAGACAGCGAATACGCGGATCATTTTTTAATCGTAAGCTTAATTGATTGTGACCGACATCAACACCAACAACAGACGCTGCGTTTCTTTGCAGCAAACAGTCCGTAAAGCCACCTGTGGAAATACCAACATCCAAAACCATCAAGCCATCTACTGCAAATTTAAGATGGTCGAGCGCCCCCTCCATCTTTAATCCGGCACGGGAAACATACTTATCCAAAGCGCTTTTTTGAATAATAATTTCTGGATTGAGGTCCTCGTCGACCAATTCACTGACGGACTGGACTGTCCGTAGTAAAAAATTTTTACGAATTGAAACCAAGCCTGAACGTATCAATTCTTGTGCTTTGGTGCGCGAAGGTACGTGCCCTTTTTCAACTAGATATACATCAATTCGTATTTGTTTCATTTTTAGTTCGTCCGGGTTTGATTGTACTCCACCATAAACCATAACAAAGCAGAACTATTTTTTAAAATTCCCAGATCCGTTAGGCATTGATTGGCTTCTTGGCTAACCTCTTTTAGCCACCCTTGTGTTTCTGCAAGACCAAGGGTTGTTGCAAAGTTGCCTTTTTCTGGATTTTCAGGATTAAAATCTAAGATATCGTCAGCAATTTGAAATGCTAACCCAAGTTGCGCTCCAAATTTTCTAGAAAGCTCGACCTTTGGTGTGGGCAGACCACAAGCAATTGCAGCCCCTTCGATGGCGACACGAATTAAGGCCCCAGTTTTTAAACTGTGGGTTAAATTCAAATCTTGAATGCTAACTTCACTTTCCTGTCTTTTTTGTGTTTCAAGGTCAATAGCTTGACCCCCAACCATGCCGCGAAAGCCCGCGGCTTCAGTCAGCAGCCGAATCAATGCCACCGCGATACGGGGGTCTTGTTCATACTTGTCAGAAATCAAAGCAAAGGCTTCAGTTAAAAGTGCGTCACCTGCCAATAGTGCCTGACCCTCGCCGTAGACTTTATGATTGGTGGGCTCGCCACGTCTTAAGTCGTCGTTGTCCATGCATGGAAGATCATCGTGAATTAATGAGTAAGTATGAATCATCTCGACCGCGCAAGCCCAAGGCAAAATTCGTAGGGGATTGACAGCAAAGGCCTCTGCAAGGGCCAAGGATAACGTCGGACGAAAACGTTTGCCCCCACGCAATAAAGAATAGCGAATGCTTTCCATTAAGCCGACAAGCGCCTGAGACCTCGGGTATTTAAGGTCATCTAGATACTTATCCAGATAGGCTTCGATCAGTTCTTTTCTTGATGACAGCTGCTCTGCCTGTTCAGATGAAATCATCTAGGTCTCTTCAGTGTGAAAATCTTCGGTCAATGGTTCACCCTTTTCGTTGAAGCCAACCAAAGTTTTAACTTTAGTTTCAGCTTCATTCAATCGAGTATGACATTCCCGAGAAAGTTTAATGCCTTCTTCAAAAAGTTTAAGTGATTCTTCCAAAGCCAAATCACCCTTTTCCATTTTTTGCACGATGTCTTCAAGTCGTCCTAATTTTTTTTCAAAATCCATAGGGCCTCCATTTTTCAATCCATTTGCAAACTTAAATTTTATGCCTAACTTTTCAACCAAACTTTTCAACCGAATTTTTCAACTTAATTTTTTAACTTCTGCCTGAATTGAGCCTTGCATAAGTTTTACCTCGACCAGATCGCCGATCTTCAGTTGCTTGGTCGTCTTAATCAGGAGGCTATCTTTGGTTGTAACCGAGTAGCCACGTTCAACAACTTTCAAGGGACTTAAGCTTTGTAAAACAGACATCCACTTTTCAAGCTGTGATTTTTTCTTTTCCATACTTCGCTGCAAAAATGCGCCAAGTCGGGTCTCGGCCAATTTTAGCTGCTGCTGTTTTCGCAAGACGACTTGTTGGGGCGAAACAAGACGCCCTTGAAGTATCTGAAGTGCCATTCTGCGGTGCTCGAAGTAGGAAAAAACTGCTTGGCTCAGGCGCGAAAAAAGCTCGTCGTTGCGAAGAATTAAATCTTGTAATTTTCTCTTTGGATCTGTCAAGCGGGCTGACCAGCCCTTCAATTGCTGCTCAAGTCCACGCAGGACTTTACTCATTGAAATTTTAAGTAAGCGCTCCATTGACAGCAAGCGGTTGCCAAGATCAGCTGCATTTTTTGCAACTAACTCAGCTGCTGCGGAAGGTGTTGGCGCCCTTAAGTCAGCAACAAAGTCGGCGATTGTAAAATCGATTTCGTGACCTACGGCCGAGATCACTGGAATTGGACTGCCAGCAATCAGGCGCGCTAATTTTTCGTCATTGAAAGCCCATAGATCTTCTATGGATCCACCGCCTCGGCCAACGATAACAACATCTACATTTGGTAGGCGAAAAGCCTTATTAAGGGCCTCGCAAATCAACGGAGCTGCGGCCTCGCCCTGCACAATTGTGGGCACTACTGTGATTTGCACAGATTTATTTCTTCGCGAAAGTACATTTAGCATGTCGCGAATAGCTGCCCCTGTTGGCGAGGTAACGATTGCCACGTGTCGCGGTAAGGCAGGCATTGGCCTTTTTTTAGAAGCCTCAAACAGCCCTTCGCCCTTTAATTTTTCTTTAAGTTGCTCGAATGCTTTCTGTAGGGCACCGGCGCCAACGGGTTCGATTGTTTCGCAGACGATTTGATAATTTCCCCTGGGCTCGTAGACGGTCACTTTGCCGCGTACGATGACTTCAAGGCCATCAACAGGTTTAAACTTAAGCCGGGAATTGAATCCACGAAACATCACTGCTGAAATCTGCGATTTGGAGTCTTTTAGACTAAAGTAAAAGTGTCCAGAGGTATGGGCTTTAAAGTTGGAGATCTCGCCCTGAACCCAGACTAAACTTAGTTCACCCTCAATCAACTGTCGAATTTGGTGATTCAGTTGATCAACAGAAAGGACCGTTGTTTCATTGCTGACAGCAAGTTCTGTAGACTTGGCAAGATTGGCAATAGTTGAAGATACATTATTCATCGCTGGCAAACTATCGGGCACCGTTTATAGAGTCAACCTTAGCCCTCAAAAAAAGCTTTTAAATCAGCCAGATATTTTGCAAACTCCAGAGTCCGCCTGCAAAAAAACAGACCCAGGCCAGCGCGCGGTGGCCCCGCATCGTTTGTGCTATAGCTGGCATTTTTTCCCGAGCTAGTTTGTCCAAAACTTCATTTTCCAGCACAAAAATCATTAAAATTCCATATAAAAAAACAAAGTAAGGAAAAATTTGATCAAGATTTTGTAGCGTCATGCGTATTGTATCGGAATTTTTAAAATAAAAATCGACTGGACCTCGGCGAAATTTGCGAAATGGGTTTTTTGCGAGTATTATCGAAACTGGGTCTCAGGAAGTGTAAGAAGAATAACCCGACAAGCATAAGATAGGGGACTGTCCCTGACAATGGTGAGCAAGCCCGCCTCGTAGCGGGAAGCCTAAAGTTGTTATCATGGTCACCCACTTTAAAATTTGGGTTATTACTTCGCACCCTCCTGGGGCTTTTTTTTGTCTTTTTTTCTTGTGCTATATTGAGAATTCTCAATATGAAAAATTGAGATACGATGATCCGCCAAGCAGTTGGGCACTCCGGAGAACAATTTCTAGTTAAAAAGTAAGATTAGTTGTTTAGACCAAAGTAGGCCTAGCCGATGAGTAGGCATGGTCTTTAGGTCAGTATTTGGCGTTACATTTAGTTTGGTATTTTTGCTGTTTGCCAATGCTGGGTGCAGTAAGAATTCAGCTAGCGAAGAAAGTCCTTCCGGTGCCGCCAGCATCGTGGCTGAGTCCACCTATTGCAGTACAGTCAGCGCAGTTACTGGTGGAGTTTTGATTACCTCGCGTGCTCAATTCAAACCCAAATTGGTTACAGGTTCAGGTCTTGGGGCCGACAGCACTGCAGTCGATGTTAAATACGCTGAAGTCGCGGTTGTAAATTCAGCTGGCGCGACGATTCAGTGCGGGGAAACTGATGCGACTGGCAACATTAGCCTATCTATTCCCCAAGCGGCAGATACCTATACATTAAAAGTTTTTAGCCGAGCTTTCAATAGCCGCTATAAAGTAAGTGTACTAAATAATCCTACAGCAAATCTTCCCTATTCAATATCTGCAAGCTTCACCCTCGTGGGGTCCGAGACCGCATTGGCAGTTAGCTTAACTGCGGCAGATGCAAGTACCAGCCAAGTACTTAGCGGAGCTTTCAATATTCTTGAACAGATTTACAAAGCCAATGAATATTTGCGCAGCAATACGGCGTGCGCAACTGCCAATGGAATATCTTGTACTGCGGTTACCGTGCCCGACAAAATTCAAATTTTTTGGACAGCCGGTTTAAGTCCAGGTGCCTACTACAATTCGGCAAGCTCACCCATTTCATTTTTTTCTCCTAGGGCAAGTGGGCAAATTGCTCGAGGTCTGTATATCCTAGGCGGGGTCAATGGTGACCTGAATTGTACGGATTCAGATCAATTTGATAACTCGGTGATCCTGCACGAATACGGACACTTTTTAGAAGATTTCTATGGAAAATCTGACTCGCCGGGAGGCTCTCATAACGGAAACTTTATCGTTGATCCGCGCTTAGCTTGGTCCGAGGGTTGGGCAAATTTTTTCCAAGCGGCTGTTCGCGGGGCTAGCGATTATACCGACACCTACGGCAATACTTCATGTAGCACGGGCTCCCATGGGATTAGTATTCAGCTGCAAATTCAGACGCCGACAGCTGGCCAAGATTACATGGCGCTGGGAACAGCCGCGGGCGAAGGAATCTTTCGCGAGGTTTCAGTTTCGCGAACACTTTATCATACGATGAATACGGCTACCCCCTATTCCGGTCCAGGGGTTGGATTTCCATTGATTTGGCGGACGTTTGCAGATGCTACTGTTGGGTTTCATAGTAGTTCAGTGCATTTTAGAAATATCGCAAGGTTCAACGAACTCATGCGCGCGCAGATTGATACTTACTATGCGACGGCAAAGACCGTTGCCTATGATAATGTTCTTGGCGACCCTGCGCATAGCACTTATTGTTCAACCAATGTCTGCGAAAATCAACTTTCCACAACTGCCGAATATGCTTTGCCCGTGAGCTGGTTATCAGGAGCCTGTTCGCGCACCCGCACTGCCGTAACTAAGATCAGCAACCCTTTTGGTGGAACGGTGACCAATCTTTTGAAGTCGAATGACTTTTTTTCTTACTACTTTGATGGCACGGCCGGAAATGCTAGCATTACCTTAACTGTTAGCAGCGGGGCTGTGATGAATTTATATATCTACAAAGAAGAACATGTCTTTGTTGAGGACGGAACGTCTGGCCAAGTTGGAAGCAAAGAAAACACTCTTTCAGGATCTATTAGTCTGTCGGGGCAAGCGGCTGGATATTATTTGATTCAGGTGCAGGCGCCGACGGCAGGTGCTAGAACTTTTTCACTATCTAACGGGTCGGGGTTAAATCTATGTTCAAGTTCTGGCGTTTTATAGTTCTGGCGTTGCTCCTTATAGCGGGAACTTGGTACTTTTTTGTGAGGACGAAAACTTCGTCACGCGAGTATGCATCAAGCCGCTCGGGACAACCATGGGCTCACTCTGTGCGCGGTAAGTTTATGCGCCCCTTAGAGGTCAATCTTTCCACTGACCCAGAGGTCAGCGCTTCCACTGACCCAGAGGTCAGCGCTTCCGAAGAAACAACCATTTTTGCTGAAGTTAAAGTCATCGGTGAATTTGGTTCACAGCTTTCTTATGCTTGGGGACTACCAGACGGAGTCGCTGTCGTCGATGGTTCATTGAATGGAGAATTTCTGGATCCACTGCCCGGAAAAATATTTACAACCCAGTTGGTAGTTAAGAATTTTATGGGCCAGGAATCATTAAGGAGTATCTCATTGCAGGTCTTTGAAGATCGCAACGGAACTAAATTTGGAGCAGCCGGAGCAATCAGCAACGCAGCTCGGGCCGCCGCTGAGAACGATAACTTGAAATCGATTCGTACGAAATCGGAAGATTTAGAGGGTCTTCAAAAAAAATCAAAACCAGCAAAACTGCATGAATAGATTTATAATGGAATAACTTCGATTTGCGTCCCAAGTTCATCACGCAAAATACCTTCAATGGCCAGCAGTGTCCCCTGTGTCGAGCTCGGGCAAGTTCCGCAGGCCCCTTGATACGCAACATAGAGTTTTCCATCTTCAAATTTAACGACCTCTAAATCCCCACCATCGCCCTGTAACCCGGGCCGGATCGTGCGATCTAGGATTTCTTCGATCTGCTGGATTTCAGGTGGTAGCTCTTTACGCTTAGCAAGTTTCGCATCGGCCTTGTTGAAACTGGGATCATGTACTGCCATCCGACTTTGGATGACAGCGCAAACAGATTTTTGAATGTCATCGGGCTCGGAATCAATTCGATGGGTAATGGTAATAACATTGCCGAAAAAATGAATCTGCTTAACCCCATCCAGTTTTAGTAAGTCAGTTGCCAAAGTATTGCCATAGGCTTCGTCGATCGTCGAATAAGAGGCCTTTCCCTCTAGCAAAACAGGGCGATCCAAAACGAACTTCCAGGCGTTCGGATTTGGCGTTGCTTGGACACGAATAAGAACATCTTGAGCGCTCATAACAAAAGCTCCTTGGCTTTCTTAACCGCCGTAACCAAACGATCGACGTCAGCCCTTGTGTTAAATATGGAAAATGAAGCCCGCACAGTTCCTGGCACGAGCAAACGTCGCAGCAAAGGTTGTGTGCAATGATGGCCCGCGCGTACGGCAATCGCTTCTTGATCTAAAATTTGCGCAATATCAGAGTGGTGAAAACCTTTAATTACAAAAGAAACAATGGGAACTTTATTTGCGGCCAGTCCTAGTATCGTCAATTGACCAATTTCCGATAGACTTTCGGTCGCGTAACTTAAAATTTCACTTTCATGTTTTTCCAATTCTGAAAAACCAAATCTTCCAACGTAATCAAGTGCGGCCCCTAAAGCAATTGCAGCCTCAATATTTGGCGTTCCGGCCTCAAACTTGAAAGGAAGTTCATTAAAGGTCGACAATTTAAATGTGACCGAAGAAATCATACTTCCACCTGACTGGTAGGGCGGCATCTTCTCTAAAAGTTCTCTTTTTCCGTACAAAATTCCTATGCCAAAGGGACCAAATATCTTATGTCCTGAAAATGCATAAAAATCAGCATTCAGTGCTTGGACGTCAACCGCACGGTAGGCAACCATTTGTGCACCATCAACAAATACCAAGGCACCTTGCTTGTGGGCAAGTTCGGTAATTTTTTGAATCGGATTAATTGTTCCTAAATGGTTTGATGCGTGGGTGACGGCGACGATTCTGGTTTTTTCAGTGATCAGCTTTTCAAGCTCATCCATTTTCAGCTCACCCAAGTCTGAAATTGGCGCCACTTTTAGAAAGGCTCCAGCTTCTTCACAAACCAACTGCCAGGGAACAATGTTGGCATGATGCTCCATCTCGGTAATTAGGACTTCGTCGCCAGCCCTTAAATTCGTACGTGCCCACGATGTTGCCACTAGGTTGACAGATTCAGTTGTGCCTTTGGTAAAAATAATTTCTGCAGTTTCTTTTGCATTTATAAATTTTCGAACTTTTTCTCTTGTCTGTTCAAAATAGTTGGTCGCTTGATCAGCCAAATAGTGAGCCCCGCGATGAACATTAGCCACTTCATAGGAATTAAAATGTCCGATTCGCTCAATGACGGGCCAAGGTTTAAGTGCTGTTGCGGCGCTATCCAAATAGACCAGTTGTTTACCGCGAATTTTTTGTGTCAACTGCGGAAAGTCTGCTCGTACTTTGTTAACATCAAAGCTCATGAATTCCTCCAACGACGATATGCAGAGAATACTTTTTCTTGCAGCCAAGACTTTGTTGCTTGGTGCGAAACCTGAAAGATAACTTCGCTAACATAGCCAAGACTTAACATCTCCATAGCCTTGTCTTTGGAAATAGCCCGACTTAAAAAGTAAAAGATCTCTTCTTGGTTAAGTTGTCCAACGGTAGAGCCATGGGTGGCTTTGACATCATCAGCATAAATCTGCAATTGCGGTTTGCTGTCTACTTCAGCTTTCGAACTCAGTAGTAGATTATTGTTCAGCTGGTCGGATGAGGCCTGCTGTGCGTCTTGGCGAATGACGACTTTTCCATCAAAAACAGCGCGCGAGCTATTATCTAAGATTCCTTTGTAGTGTTGTCTAGAGGTACAGCGCCCGACCACATGGTCAATCAAGGTGTGACTATCAAGATGCTGTGAGCCACTGGATAAATACAGCCCGTTAACTTGTGCGAAGCCCTCAGGGCCAACAAAATAGATATCTAAATTATGACGGCCAAGTTTGGCGCCAACTGAACACGAGGTGCTTTCTAAGTGGCTTTGCGCCTGCAAATAAAATCTAGTTCTTCCATAATTATATGCAGAAAGAGAATCGTCCTGAAAACGGATGTATTCTACTTTGCTGGATTTCTTTAGCAGCACTTCCGTGACGGTATTACTTAAATAAGTTCCATTTTTAATTCCGGCGTAGGATTCAATCAATGAGAATTGGGAACGCTCTTCGCAAATGACGAAACATTTAAAGTAGTTGGCATTTTCCTTTGTGTCTGTATAGTAAATGACGTGCAAAGGACGATCAAGGCTGGCCTCTTTTTTGATCCGAATTGCAATTCCACAGGACGAAAAAGCAGAGTTAAGGGCTTCAAAGGAATCCTGAGAAACCCCACCCACTGCTCGCCGCAGAGCTTTAAACTCCGATAGAAAGTTTGGAGAGACTTCCTTGGCTTTGTTGGTCAGCTGATTCAACTGAACGATTTCGACCTTACCCGATAGCGTCTGGAAATCAGAAAGCTCGTGCGATAGCTTGCCGTTAATAAAAACAAGATTATAAAAGCTTTTAGAAAGTAGGGGTTCTATTTTTGAAAAATCCGTTTTTACTTTTGGATTTTGAATCAGTACTGGTTGCAAAGCGATTTTGGGAATTTCTTGAACGCTAGTGTACTTCCAGTTTTCGTCCTTGCGGGTCGGCATACCGTGCTTTGAAAAATACCTTTGCCCATTTGAACGAATCTTGCCCCAAGGTCCAGAGGCCTTTTTCAATTTGTTGAATTTTGAAAACTCTAATTCCACTGACATTAAAAACCCCTAATTTAAAAGCCAATCGTAACCTTTTTCCTCTAATTTCAAGGCAAGGCTAGCGTCACCGGATTCAATAATTTTTCCATCTGCCAAGACGTGTACGAAATCAGGTTTGATATACTCAAGCAGGCGTTGGTAGTGGGTAATTAGCAAAATTGCATTATTCTTGGTGCGCAGCTTATTGACGCCCTCAGAAACAATTCTTAAGGCATCTATATCTAAACCGGAATCTGTCTCATCCAGGATTGCTAGTCGAGGGGCTAGCACCGCCATTTGTAAGATCTCGTTACGTTTTTTTTCGCCGCCAGAAAAGCCAACATTTACAGGACGTTCAAGGAAGCCAGGCTTCATTTGCACAAGTTTCATTTTCACTTCGACAAAGTCGCGAAAGTCGGCTTCGGTCATTTCTTCGACGCCTTGGTGGCGACAGATCGAATTAAAGGCCTCGTGAAGAAAACTAAAGTTTGAAACACCTGGAACTTCGACCGGATATTGCATTGCCAAAAAAACGCCCTCTTTTGCCCGCTGGTCTGGCGCTAGCTCTAAAAGATTTTTTAACGTGAAGTTGATATCAAATAGAACTTCGCCGCTTGTGACTTCATACGAAGGATGTCCTGCTAAAACTTTAGAAAGTGTACTTTTCCCAGAGCCATTGGGACCCATAATCGCGTGAACTTCGCCGGGCTTGATCGATAAACTGATACCTTTTAGGACCTGTTTTCCATCAATGGATGCTTTTAAGTTTTTTATTTCCAATAAAGCTTCTGACATTATTTCTCCAATTCCCTTAGCCCACAGAGTTTTCTAATTTCATTTCAATTAATTTCACGGCTTCGACAGAAAACTCAAGGGGCAATTCTTTAAAAACTTCTTTACAAAAACCGTTTACTAGAATTGAAATCGCTGCTTCTTTATCAAGGCCTCGTGACTGCAAATAGAAAATCTGATCTTCACTAATTCTCGAGGTCGAGGCCTCATGCTCCAGCGTGGCTGTTTTATTTTTTACTTCGATATAAGGGTAAGTATGCGCACTTGATTTACTTCCCACCAACATCGAGTCGCACTGCGAGTAATTTCTGGCATTTTCTGCTGAGGCCATAATTTTGACCTGTCCGCGGTAGGAATTACTTGAATTGCCTGTGGATATGCCTTTGGAGATGATCGTGCTTTTTGTGTTTTTCCCGATGTGAATCATTTTGGTGCCGGTGTCAGCTTGCATAAAATCGTGGGTCAGTGCCACAGAATAGAAAGCCCCCTCGGAACCATCGCCTTGCAAGATAACACTTGGGTATTTCCAGGTTATGGCAGAACCGGATTCAACTTGTGTCCAAGATATTTTGGAATTTTTTCCAGCACACTTCCCGCGCTTTGTGACAAAGTTGTAGATCCCGCCACGGCCCAGCTTGTCGCCTGAATACCAGTTTTGCACAGTCGAATACTTGATCTCAGCATTTTCTAAGGCGATGAGTTCAACAACGGCTGCGTGCAATTGATTCTCGTCGCGCTGTGGAGCTGTGCAACCCTCTAGATAATTGACGTAACTGCCCTCATCCGCCACCAACAGGGTTCGTTCGAATTGCCCAGTTTCAGAAGCATTAATGCGGAAATAGGTTGAAAGGTCCAAAGGACAACGAACGCCTTTAGGGATGTAACAAAAAGATCCATCGGTAAAGACAGCCGCATTCAAGGCCGCGTAAAAATTGTCTGCAGCGGGTACGATTGTGCCCAGATATTTTTTTACCATTTCCGGATACTTCTGAATCGCTTCGGAAATCGAACAAAAAATGACACCAGCTTTTTCTAAAACATCGGAATGAGTTGTGCCTACAGAAACCGAGTCAAAAACAACGTCAACAGCAACTCCTGAAATGCGTTTTTGCTCTTGCAGAGGGATGCCTAGACGTTCGAAGGTTTTTACTAACTCGGGGTCTAAGTCCTCCATTGAGTTTGGCTTTTCTGAACGCTTTTTCGGCGCTGAATAGTAGCGAATATCTTGGAAATCAATAGCCGGATATTTGACATGGGCCCAAGTGGGCTCGGTCATCGTCAACCAATGACGAAAAGCTTTTAAACGATAGTTTAGCATCCACTCGGGTTCATTTTTTTTATTCGAAATGAAGCGAATTATGTCTTCATTCAGACCTTTGGGGGCCTGATCTGCTTCAATATCGGTGACGAAGCCATATTTGTACTGATTGTCTTCAATGACTTGTTTAGGATCTGACATATTTTACCTACTGCCTAAACAAGAGATCGTTGATTGAAAGGTTTTTATAGAAATCATTGAGCTTCGAATTCAATTGGGAAATGGGTGACATGATATTGCAAACAGGTTGGATCTCGCAGGCGTCATTTTTTGCAATGCATTTGGCAATCTGGGTAGGACCTTGAACAGCTTCCAATAGATCTAGCATTGAAACTTTGGTCAGGTCTTTGGTGATTTGATATCCGCCAAATGCGCCGTGCTCCACTTTTAAAAGTCCGCTTTGGGCCATCAATTGCATAACTCTAGCTGTTGCATCAAACGGAGCCCGGTAGGATTCTGCGACTTCTTTTGCAGTGGTCAATTCCCCAGGTCGTTTCTGCGCCATATGCTTGAGGGCCATTAATGAATATTCTAATTTTCGATTTACCTTATTCATTGGTCACCTATGTAAAGGATGGATCTAAGACATCGGTTTAAATGATAACCAAATGATTGTCCATGGTAATTAAGCTGTTTTTTAGCGTACTTAGCTGCGAATTTGCCACAAGCATACATATTATCATCAATAAAATCAGTAGTTTACATATATTAAATAGGGATAAACTCCGAGGTAATATCGAAGTGAATACCTATAAAATTTAGGAGCAGCTTAACACATTGTCGGTAGAATCTAAGATTGCAGTCTAAGATTGCGTTGCTGCCCTTGATGCGAGTAAAAACAAAGTCCATGAAAAAATTTCTATTGCTGATTTTCGGGACCCTTCTTCTTACCGCGATGATTATTAAGACAATTCATTTTTGGGGATTGGGACAAACTTATCGCGCTTTTGAAAACGATTTTTTTACGGGACGGACTCCTTACAAATTTGTGCCATGGGAACAATCAGCTTTTTTGCAGAAAGATGCAAATTTGATTCTTTGGATTGATGTGTTCAGGGCTGATGATCAGACATTGATTGCCCGGCCTTGGGTGGATCGGCAGAAAAAAATCAAAGAATTGGAAAAAGTCGCGAATCAGACCCGTCCCCCTATTCTGTCTTTACTAAAGCAGTTTCCGAAATCTAGATTTGTATTGAATGTTGTCGAAAATGCCGAAAATATTCATCAACAATTGATCGCAGTTATTGATTCTGAAAAAGCAGACAAAAGAGTTTTGATACAAAGTGATTTTCCCGCTGTGCTGACTTCAATTCGCGAGGAAAAACCAATGCTGGTTTTTGGTTCAAGCGCTAGGGATTTAGTTAAAATGAAAATGATGGAGTCCATGTGGATTCTTTCCGCGGCGCCGTTTAAGGGTGATGCTCTTATTTTACCGCTCAAAGCAAAACGATACGAAACAATTTCTGCAGAGCTTGCACTTGAGATGAAAAGAAGACAGAAAAAAGTTATTCTTGGTCCATTAGAAAACAAGCAACAAATAGAAGCGGCCCTTCAGCTTGGTGCAGACGGATTGTTCGTTTCAGATCCCTTGCTGCTTTTCTAAAGGCGCAGCTATTTGAAGGAACTGGAATTCCACCGAGCCCTTAGTCTAGGTTTTGCGAGCCAAATATCTTCAGATCTCTTGCTTTGCAGTACATCCAAAAGTTTGGCCTAATCGGGAAATTACGTTATGCTCTTTTCTGCTTAGGGGGACTTATGACAACTCTTTGGATTCAATTGCTTTTTGCAAATCCTGCGACAGCGTCTGGTGAGACAGTAAGAATGTCTGTGAATACGGGGGCATGGGAAGCTATTAAAGAGGCCAGCCCGGTTGTCAAACTGGTGCTGCTTATTTTGGTGGTGCTATCTGTATTTTGTTGGGCCATAGCCCTAGCTAAATACACCCAGTTTAAAGAGGTTGAAGTCGATAACGAACCATTTCTTGAGCGATTTTGGAAAATGACATCCTTGGATCGCTTGTTTGAAGATATAGATGCTTTCAAACGATCCAGTTGTGCCCGTGTTTTTAAATCTGCATATGTAGAAATGCAAAGATTGGCTGAACAACAGCAGCGAACTAAAGACATGGTCGGAGGGCTTCAGCTTTCGGGTTTAGATAATTTGGAAAGAACATTGCGCAAGGCTATTGATCACGAGATATCTTTAATGGAATCGAAACTTACTATTTTGGCAACCACTGGATCAACCGGGCCTTTTATTGGATTGTTCGGAACCGTGTGGGGAATTATGGGAAGTTTTCACAAGATTGGTCAGATGGGCTCTGCAAGTTTGGCTGTGGTGGCACCGGGTATTTCTGAAGCCCTGATCGCGACGGCCATTGGTTTGGCAGCGGCCATTCCGGCAGTCGTTTTATACAATCATTTCATTTCAAGAATTCGCAAAGAAGAAACTCAACTTAACAGTTTTTCTGCAGATTTTTTAAATGTAGCAAAACGAAATTTTTTTAAAGAATCGTGATTTATGGCAATGTCTAGTTCTTCAAACGGTTCGCGAAGCCGGGTTACGATCAGTGAAATCAATGTCACTCCGCTGGTGGATGTGATGCTGGTTTTGCTTATCATCTTTATGGTGGCGACACCGCTGATGCAGCAGGGTATTGAGGTTGATTTGCCAAAGACTGCGCCTTCAGGAGTTGAGCCCAAAGAAGAACCCTTTGTTCTGGTTATAACCGCTGAACAAAAAATGACGGCAGGTAAAGAACCAATGCAAATGGATAATTTGCGAGAAAAACTAGCAGCGATATTTCAGGACAGAAAAAATAAACAAATTTATATTCAGGCTGACAAAAAAACTAGTTACGGTTTTGTTGCCGAAGCAATGGCTGAAGTTCGCGCCGCAGGAATATTCAATATTGGGTTAGTAACTATCCCTAAAGAAAGGCAATGAGATAAACCGTGAGTGTGAATGTGAGCGTGAAAACAGACACCATCGGTAAATTTGTGACCTATTCTTTTTTGGGTCACATTGCTCTTGTAACTTTATTTACGGTACGAACATTTTTGTTTCCCGAGCAGAACATAAACTTTTCCGATGCTATTCACGTTGATATGGTGGCGTTGCCGGATAAAATTACTCCAGCAGATAGTGGTCCTCCAGCGACAGAAGTGGCAGCTGCTCCGCCATCGACTTTGCCGCCGGTTCAACAGGTTCCACTAACCCAAGCACCTGCTCCGCCGATAACAGCGGTTAAAACGATCCCTAAGCCATCGGACCCAACGGCAATAGATCTAAGTAAAGCAAAAGAAAAATTGGCCATGCAAAAGTTAAAACAGCTTTCTGCCTTTGATAAGCTCAAGACGCAAATTGAAAATGACCAGGCTAGGCCAGCGGCAATTGCAAAACCATTAAAAGGAAACGCCATTTCGCCGGGGACCGCTTTGACGGGCTTGGCAAGGCTTGAGGCCGATCAGTATTTATCAGCTGTCGATAGACACATTCGACAATTTTGGGCCCTTCCTGAGTATCTTAGACAGCGGGGACTTAAAGCTGAAGTCTTGGTCAAGTTTGATAATCAAGGCTTTGTTATCGCCAAAGATATTGTGCGCGGTAGTGGTAACTCTACTTTTGATGAAATAGTCCTGGCTGCGGTCCAGAAATCTTCGCCTGTTCCTCGCCCTCCTGAAAAATTTGTGGGAATATCAACGGAACAGGGTTTTCTTTTTCGATTTAGCGAGTAAGGAGTTTTCGTGCGAATTCTAGTTCTCATGCTAATGTTTAGTCTTTCTTGGTACGCTGGCGCCGAAGAGTCCAATGCCAAAGTGCAAATTGATATTAATCAGGCTAAAACCAGGAAAAGTTTGGTGGCCTTACCGCCGCTGCAGTTTCTTGGCTCCCCAGCCTCGGCCCCTGGATTTAATAAAACTGGCGCTGAACTTTTCAAAATCATTCAGAATGACCTTACGGTTTCAACCTATTTTCAATTTATTTCTCAGTCGGCCTTTCTTGAAGATTCAACAAAGACCACTCTTCGGCCAAATTCCCCGACCGAACCTAGCGGATTCAAATTTGATTCATGGAAACAAATTGGAAGCGAGTTCTTAATCCGCGGTGGCTTTACCATTATCGGCGATAGCCTGACCTTGGAAATTTACGCTTACAGCGTTAGTCGGGGAACACTTGCCTTTGGCAAAAAGTACAAGGGAACCCTTGCGACCGCGCGAAGAATTGCCCACACTTTTGCCAATGACTTTATGGAAAACGTAACGGGGACTGCAGGTATATTTCTATCCCGAGTTGCCTTTTCCAGTGACCGCGCCGGAAATAAATTTCGTGAGGTCTATATTATGGACTGGGACGGTGCTAACGTTGAGCCATTAACCAATCATAAGTCTGTGGCTATTTCGCCGTCCCTTTCGCCGGATGGCAGTAAGGTGGCCTACACCGCCTTTGTCCAGCGGGCAAAAAGCAAAACCCGCAATGCAGATCTATTCATCTATGAATTGCAAACTGGAAAACGCTGGCTAGTTTCCTATCGCCAGGGTCTAAATTCAGGTTCTAATTTTGCAGCCGATGGTAAACATATATTTTTGACAATTTCATCGAACCAGAATCCTGACATTTATAAGATGACCTACGATGGGACTGTGGTCGAGCGCATAACTGATGGGCCGCATGGTGCGATGAATGTTGAACCTGCCATTTCTCCAGACGGAAAAAGATTGGCATTTTCATCAGATCGCAGTGGTCAGCCAATGATTTGGGTTGTTGAATTAGAGGGTAAAAAATTAAAACGCATCACTTTTGCCGGAAAATATAATTCAACGCCGTCCTGGTCGCCAGACGGGAAAAAACTTGTTTTTGCCGGATGGGAATCGGACCACTTTGATATTTTTACGATGGACGTTGATGGCAGTAACATGGTTCGCATTACATCGTCAAAGAAGGCCAATGGAAAATGGGCCAACAATGAAGATCCTGTTTTTTCTGCTGATGGCCGCCTTTTGATGTACACCAGTAACCGTACCGGCAATAGCCAAATCTATATATCTAATTTAGATGGATCTGAAGAACGAAGAATCACCGTTGATGGCTTTAATTATTTTAAACCTCGATGGTCAAAAAATCTTGATTAGAAAACTTTCCGATTACTCTGAAGATGAGCTACTAGGATTTTCTAATCAATCCGAAGCTTTTCGTCGGTATTTCGCTAAGCTGCCAAGAAGTGTACTTTCAGAGCTATTGCAAACTCGGCACACCGCATGGCTGCAGTCGGCGGCTGCGACAATTTCAAATTCTGCAGCGACTTCTGAAATTTGCGCATTTTGGAGTCTTTGTGCTGATCAGTTGGTCAGCGCTGTTTGCGATCAAGTAAAAGTAGACAAAGGATTTAGCGGTCCAATTGCTGTTTTTGCCTTTGGAAAGTGGGGCGCACAAGAGTTGAATTTGAGCTCGGACATCGATTTGTTAGTTCTTTGCGATGACCTACCACAAGAGGGTCTTTGGCTGATTCGTGGTCTGCAGGATCAATTGAATTCTTCTTTAGGCGATTTGGGATTTCGTCTTGATTTTGACTTGCGCCCAGGCGGAAAGCTTGGACCCTTGGTTCCAACTTTTGCGCAGTTCGAAGACTATTATGGCAATTACGGTGAAGCTTGGGAAAGGCTGGCTTTTGTCAGATTCCGTCCGATTTGGGGCGACAAAGCGCTGATCGACAAGGCGGCAAAATTCGCTAGTAAGTTTAGCTTCCGCAAGCATCTTGATTTTAGTCTTTTATCTGATTTGCGTGGCCTTCGGCAAAAAATTCATTCCGAGTATTGGCACCGTAGCAATGAACAACAAATCGACCTTAAGCTGGGGCTTGGCGGGATTCGTGATTTGGAACTTCTTGTGCATACCTTGCAGGTTGTCCACGGAGGCAAAGATCCAAATTTGCGCGAGCGCGGAACTTGCGAGTCTTTGAGTAAGCTGCAGGATAAAAATCTATTACCCAGGTCTGAAGCTGTTTTTTTGCAAGACCATTATTGGAAGCTGCGGCATTGGGAAAATCTGGTTCAATGCAAAGACGATCAACAGACTCATATTTTAGAAAGGACCAGCGCTTTTATTTCTTTAACACAATACGAGGAAATTCAAAAAGGCATGCGCCGCTGTGATGAGGTTGTTTCCGATCTTCTTGGGCCGTTTGACCCCAAGCTAATAACTTTGCCAGAGAATCGGGACGAGCAACGTGATTGGCTAAAGGAAAAGGGATTCTCAGATCAAGCCATTGATGAGTTCTGGAACGATATTTTCACGATCCAAATATTGTCTAGGCAAAAGGATCGGGATGAAGCCCTCAAGCGTCGATTTTTGTACTTATTTATTGAGAAGCTTTCAAAGCAGGCACTGAAGCCAGACTACTCGTTGTTGTTGCTTAGGGATTTTTTGCGTTCAACCAGGGCTAAGAGCAGTTTCTTTTCTCTTTTACTGAATCAGGAAAATTTGATTGACCAATTGGTTAGGACTTTTTCGACCTCGCCGTATCTTTCAAAGATATTGATCAATCGCCCAGAATTGCTAGACAGCTTTATTCTTCGCACTAACCAGCTTTATTCTGGTGGTGATTTGGAATCCTATTTGGATAGCCTTAGCGAACATCGGCTACTTTCACATTTTATTTTGGGGACTGATTTTTTGACGGATATGAATGTTGGACTGCTGACCGATCGGTGCACCGCACTTGCCGATGAGATTGCAAAAGCAGTCTTACAAGCCCTTGCCATTGAAATGAAAATCAAAGCTCCAGAAATCTTAGCGTTAGGAAAATGGGGAAGCCGAGAACTTGGATTGCGGTCTGACTTGGATTTAATTTTTGTGACAGAGCAAGCTTCAACTGAGCACGACGTCAAGCTTGCTCGTCGCTGGGTCAATCGCATGACTGAGGCTCGGAAGGGTGGAGCCTTGTATGATATTGACTTTCGTCTTCGCCCCTCTGGTGCTGGTGGAATTGTCGTTACTTGTTACGCAGATCTTCAGCTTTATCTGCAAACTAAGGCAGAAGCATGGGAACGACAGGCCTATCTGCGCGGACGTTGGCTTATCAATAAACCTGGCTGGCCGCAGGTAAGTAGTTTCTTTATTAATCAAGGTCTGTCCAACCAGGAAATGCATGAGTTGAAGCGCATTCAGTTAGCTTTATTTGGTAAGAAAAAAAGTGATCTTGATGTGAAATATGCCGCTGGTGGTATTGTGGATATCGAGTTAGCTGTGCAAACAAAGGCGCTTGAAATGAAGTTGTCCTTTGTAAATGCAGCCACTGAACAGTTTTGTGATCGTCTTTTCAAGCTACTTGGAGCGGCTCAGTATTTGGACCTTAAGGGCCACTACCAATTCCTGCGCCGGGTCGAACAATTGAGCCAGCTGCTGTCCGTTCACTCAGATACTGCGTTTCGGGAAAACTCTGAAGACTTCCAAGTGCTTTCTAAGGCCTTAGCAAAATCATCTACGGATTTGGCAGAGGAGCTAAAAAGCGCACTGCGTGAGTCCACAATCTGTCTTAAAAATCTTGACCCTCGTCGCCAGTCAGATTACGAAAACCCTTCATAATTTAGGTCGTTATCTTTAAAACGCAAACAAGGAGTTTAGATCCTATGAGATCAAACCTGGCGAAGGCTTTTTGGATTTATTTATCGGCACTGATTTTAATGGCTTTTAGTGTTCGATCTCACGCAAAAATGGAAATAAAGAAGGATGCATCTGCTGATAAAAAAGCTGTTGCAGTCGCAACCAAAGGAAAAGAAATGTTTGCTATATTTGAGACCTCCAAAGGAACTTTCAAAGTTAAGTTGTATGACGAGTGGTCGCCAAAAACTGTTGAAAATTTTGTTAGCTTGGCGGAAGGAACCTCTAAAAAAGTTTCTTCTAAATATGCCGGTAAAAAATTCTATGACGGTTTGATTTTTCACAGAATTATCGACGGATTCATGATCCAAGGTGGGGATCCAGAAGGTTCTGGAATGGGCGGACCAGGCTACAAATTCGACAATGAAAAACATGCTATGGCAAAACATAGCAAAGCTGGAATTCTAGCAATGGCGAACTCTGGCCCAAACACAAATGGCTGCCAATTCTATATCACGGTTGCTCCACAACCAAGATTGGATGACGGATATACTGTTTTTGGTGAAACTGTCGAGGGCCTAGATGTTGTGCTTGCCATTGGCAAAGTAAAAACTGGTCCCATGGATCGACCGGTTGAACCTGTCACCATCAAACACGTGACCATCGAGCGAAAATAAGCAAGCATTCAGAATTAGGCTTAGTGCCGCAGATTGAAATTTTTAAAAAGCCCTCTTTTGGAGGGCTTTTTTTATGCTGGCTTCGTGAGTAGCTTAAATCAAATGACGATATGTCCAACTTTTAGACACTTGAAAATCAAAGTTTTGCCCAATGGCGAAACTCGTTTTAACTAGTCAGCTCAAAGCTTCCAGATTTGATTTAGCCAGCACCTGGTTTGCAAATACCTCAGGTTAGGTGAGGTATTTATGAATAAGTTTAGATCGTATACGCAGGTGACGCTTTCTCTAGTTCTGGCTCTTACGGGGTCGGTAAGTCACCTCAGTTCTGCTTGGGCATTGCCGCCGGCCAACTCTAATCAGGCCGTTGATCCCGAGTCCCCTGAAGAGCTGAATGCCTTTTTGAAGCGCACTGGAATAGATCCAATAGCACATGGTCTAAATGCTGATGACCCTAAAGATTTACAAAAGGTTGCTGTCATTGAGCTATCCAGACAACTAGCCATTCGTATTTTTAAGACGGCGGGTCCGCGAATTGAAACTGATGTTCGCGTGCGCGCCCGTATGCTTGAGCTTACGGCTCGCCTTTTAACCTTTGGTCTGACAGGAAAGTCAGAGGAACTTCGCGAAAGAATCAAACGCATACCTGATGAAACGGAGAGAACTAAAGAGGCTCTAAAATCATTGAGACAGGATATTAACGAAGCTCTGCATAATGATATTAATATGCTACTCGAGCATATTTTAGCAACAGTCTATACTGCTGAAGAAGCCAAAGTCGTGGTCGAATCAAAGCCAGAAAACTGGGAAAAGTTACAAAAAGATCTTACCAACTGGATGCTTGCAAAGTACTCAAATCCAGAAATGTCGGGAACTAGCTTTCTTGGCCGTGCGTTGGCCCAACTTTTGGTACGCCATGATAAGGTTTCCGGAAAGCCATCACTAAATCTGCATGAAAACTTAAGAAGAATGACAGCAGCAAAAGGTGATAACTTAGATAAGTACACCAGTGGAAAAATTGTAATCGCAGTTCCCTCAATGGAAAATGGAAAACTGCAAATTAAATCCAGAGAATTCTCGGTCAATCCGAACGGGACAACGGTTACCTACAAATATAATGAAAGCCTTTCTAAAGAAGCAGCGGCATCAAGAAGTCTCCTGAAAAAGATGTTTGGTTTTTTCGGCCGTGATAAGTCAAGCGGTGAAGTCGAGGTTGCGGTAAAATCATTTATTGATCCTCAGACTGGAATTGGCTCAAATTTTGGCTATGAAAAAGACGAAACCGGTAGAGTCTTAATTATGGATGCCAATGCCTATGGCGACGCTGCGAATGTAAGCGCTACGGTTACAAAGACAACTGCCAACGGGAATAGTCTAAAATACAAAGTAGATATTAATAAGAAGTCAAAGACGCAATTATCACGTGAAACTGCGTACAGCTACTCTGCGATGGACCCAACAATGAGGATTCATCAGTTGGTTGAACAGCATACATCTGATCGGAATATTCCAGTGGAAATTGTCGACAACTTGGTAAGATATGAGGCTGTCACTGAAGACTTTGCCGAGCTTCTTGCTGACACTCGGATTCCAGAATCCACAAAATCTGCTAGGATTCGCCAAGAAATTGCAAAAGAAGCGTTGACCCGAAAAATGGATCTAAAGACAGTTGATCGCAAAGAGATGACTCGATTTCTTACCGCTTTAGGATTTGGCGATACCACTGAAAAAATTAGGGATTATATAGACAGGGGCGAAACCTATCATGACGCTAGTCAGGTGCAACAGGCGCGAAATTTAAAAAGCTATTTAGTTGAAGATGCGACCCGAGATCTGGCCGTAATTATAATGGAAAAAATGCAAGAAAAAATGAATACGCCTGAAGGTAGGCAAGCTATTGCAAATCTAACCGGCCATTTAGCTGCCCAGCAAATGATGCCTTTGTATGACGGCGAAGCAATGGACTTAGCAAGGATGAGATTGGCAGAAGAGCATCCAGAACTTGCCCGTAAAGACGTCGATCTAAAATTAAAAGCGCTTATGAATAGACATGTTGAAAACCTTCGCAATGATATTCTTAACTCGATGTTCGGTGAAGAAAAGGTTTCAATGTATAATGCTGGGACTTTAGATTTAGCTACAGCCAGCCAGATTGAAAAAAGTGCTAAAGAAATGGATCCACATATTAGCAAGTGGGTCGACAGAATGTATCTGGATTACCAAATCGGCGGAACAAAATACATGGGTCGAGCAATGGCCCTATTGGTCAAGCGGATTGGTGTGGAAAGCAAAAGCTCGTCTTTGGAAGATGCCACTCGCGAGGTTTTGATTAGCAAATATGGATTGGATTTTGAAAACTTCGTTGGTGATGACCTATTGATTCAGCAAGAAGGCGGGAAAAAGCTACGAGTTAAAGCCATGACAGGTGGCAATTTAGGAACCCACCAAGAGGAAAGCAAGGAAGGAAAATTTATTCCTGCTGGCACTACGGTTGGCTCTGAATCCAAAGCTATTGCGAAAAAAATGAATCTAGTCAGCAGCCTAGCAAAAGCAATTCTAGCAATGTCAATTTTTGTTGAAAAGGACGACACAAAAGACGGCTACTCAAAATGGGAAAAATTTAGAGAATGGCTTGTTCAAAGATATTTCCAAGAAGGCTATTCCCATATTGGTTATACCGTCGTTCTAACTGATGAAGTGACAGGAATTAGAACGACCTACGTGGTTGATTCCCATCCGGATCGGACAATCGATGAGGACTATTCCGTAAAAGACCCAGATTCTTCTAAACTTGTAAAGAGATTGAAGGCAATTGCTAAACTAGAACAGCTAGCAAGCAATGAAGGGATATCTGCCAAGCTTAGGAATGAAAAGCAATTAATCATTGAGAAGCTAAGTAAACGCAATGCTGTTCTGGCAAACGCTGGTGGCCTACGTAAAGGCGACTTTCACACTTTTGTGACGGCGGCTAAGCACACTGGGCTAGTTTATTCAACGCCGGATATTCAAAAACTTTTTGATGCGATTCAAAGAGCAAAGGCAGCCAATGGCGGAGTTCCGCCAAAAGTTGGATCACAAATTTTAAAAGAATTTAACTTTTACATGCCTAAAGTTGATGAAACTGGGGTTCCTATTGTAGCAAACGATCCAAAGAAGGAATTACAAGAGGTTCCATGGAAGCTTGAGGGCCTAACGCAAACCCAAGTCGATGCTCTATTTTTTGCAGAGACACCTGCCGCTGCTTATAAAATCTATTCAAAGTCCTTCTATGGCATGGTTCAACATTTGGTTGCCAAGGGTTATATTTTTCTTTGGATCACCCCATATTTGTACTACATGGTCGGTGGTGGTTATTGTTCTTTTACAAGCTTAATTCTCAATTCATTTCTTGGTGAGAACGGATTGAAGGAGTTCCGCAGCCCTGGTGACTGGGCGGGGGTTGTCTATAGGGCCGCCAAAATTAGAGAATTTACAATGAATCGCGGAGTAAAAGCTTTGAAGAAAGCTTTAGCGCCCTTGGCGGGATTTGCGAAGATGTTAATTGTTCCGCCTGCTGAGTTGTTCGCAAATATTAAATTTATAGATGAAAGCAGTTTTCATACAATTAAGCTTCCATTTCAGACTATAAATAAAAGATGGACCGAGTTTTCGGCAAAATATGATTCACTATTTCCTGATTCGGCTAGAGCTTTGACCGCGAAATTATATCAAAAAATTTCTGGCCTAAATGATTTCAGAATGGTTCGGTTTGACGAACAAGAGGTCAATGGCGTTGCAGTCGAAGAAATCGAAAAAATGCGAGTACTATTGGGCGCCGATGGCCGAGCTAAACAAATAAATATTAGCGGAATCCGGATGTCCGCTGACGAAATTCGTGAAGTCGCTGAAAAGCTGGGCTACGATATTCGCGAAGGCTATGCAGAACCAATAGTGAAGCTCAAATCAAGAAGTGCATCCACTGGCGGACTAGGTGGCGGATTAAGATGCGACGCGATTTTTAGCAGTGCCGGTGGCCTTTAATTTCAATCCTTAGATTGGACTTTTCCAGCGCATAGCTTAGACTTAGGTCCAGGGCGCCATATTTACTAATGCCGCATGGCTTGGCTTATGGATGCTGATAAGTCGATACTCAGTCCTTCTATGAATATTCTTTTAAATCAAATTATTGTTAGACTACCAGGTTCAAAAAAAATTCTTTTTAAAGTCGGACATCTTGCTGTTGTATCAGGTTCTCATATTTTGATCCAAGGTGAAAGTGGCAAGGGCAAGACGACGCTTCTCCATTTGATTGCAGGATTAATGAATCCACAGGAGGGTTCAGTTTTACTGGATCATACGGACTTGCGGACACTGACGGAACAGGATCTGAGCCAATTGCGTCGGGAAAAAATTGGACTTATTTTTCAGAAATTGAATCTAATTGATCATTTGACAGCTATTGAAAACATTCTTCTTTGCAGCAAGCAGCCAACAAAGACAGAGCCAACAAAAACAGAGGCTCAGGCCATGGCGATTCTTGAAAAAGTGGGACTTAAAGAAAAGAAGAATGTTTTAACGGCATCTTTAAGTTTAGGCGAGCAACAGCGAGTTGCAATCGCAAGAGTCCTGATGAAAAATCCGCAGATCATTTTGGCCGATGAACCAACTTCAAGCTTGGATGAAACAAACGCCGGTAAGGTTATGGAGCTTTTGATTTCTGCCGCGCAGGGGAAAACATTGCTGGTTGTAAGTCATGATCACCGTATCGCTAGATTCTTTCCGAAGATCACTAGCTTTGAAAACTTGGTAAGCTGATGAGCCCCTTTCGCCTGGCATTTCTTAGTTTAGTTCGAAAGAAAGTATCCACCCTGATCGCGCTAACTTCGATTGCGCTTTCTGTGGCTTGCGGTGGTTTGTTATTGAGACTTTACCTTCTTTCTAGTTCTCGGTTTGAAACTCTTCCGACAGAATATGATTCGGTCGTCGGTGCCAAATCAAGCGGAATTGATATTCTGCTAAACAGTCTGCATTCTGAAGGTGAATATCCTGGATTTATTCCCTATAAGCTATTTCTAACCTTGAAATCTGGTCAAACCATTGGGTTTGAAGATAATGAAAGCTCACAGGCTTCATTTATTAAAGAGATTATCCCAATTGTCTATTTTGGTATTTTAGATAAATTCAGGCTGGTTGGGACCGATCCTGAAATAATGCAGGCGTCGGATTTGCATTTTTCTGATGGTGTATGGCCGACAACCCTTGACCAAGTATCAGTCGGGGCTAATGTTGCTTCGTCTTTGCGGTTAAAAGTTGGTGACAGCATCGAGGTCGCACCATGGGTCGGTGACTTTCATCCTTCTGGCCACCTCGCATTTTCAATTTCTGGCATTATTGCCCGCAGCAACAAAAATTGGGATAATCAAATTTACACTTCAGTGGATGCTGCTCATCGATTCTTCGCTCAAGATATTGAGTCCATGAAGACTCGATCAATTTGGGGTCCTCAGGTTCTAAACTATTTTTTAATAAAGACCCAAATTAATGGATTTATTCCACTGGAAAATTTGATCAATAAACGATCTGTTGCCCAAGTGATCGGCGTGGATAGGGAAGTCGAGCGTTTACGGGCGATGATTGGAATCGGTAAATATCTTGGTGTTTTAGTTTCAGTCTTCGTTATTATTCTTGGTGGCCTAAGTGTTGCCGGAGTTATTATTACCAGATTTGATTCGATGACAGCCCAACTGGCAGTGATGCGTGCAATTGGTTTCGGAAAAAGACAGATTACTCAATGGCTGCTATGGGAAGGTTTTCTTTTAGGAATGACCGGTTGTTTTTTAGGGGGCCTGTTGGACTTTATTTTCTTTCCGGTTTTGCGATCACTGCTGGAAGAGGCCTTGCCTGCCAATCAATGGACAAACATCTACATTTTTCAGAGCTTTCCGGTTTGGGCGGGGGCAGGGATTGCAACCCTAGTTGCCGTCTTTATTCCGATTTATCGGGCCTTTCGCCAAGATATTCACGATTCGCTACGGGGCTTTTAAGGATGGGTAGCAGGATCAAAGTCGCAATCTTTTCCGACAGTGATCCTTAGTGATCATTGGCCTCAAATTGGTCTCAGATTGTCCCAAAAAAAGCCGAAAAGTGTCCTATGCCGTCTAAAAAGAAAACTTCGGAATTTTTTGAATATTCCTCTTGTCCAATGTCTGTGGTCAACTTTAATGGCATAATTTTGGAAGTAAATTCGGCATGGACCAATCATCTTGGATGGTCGATCGATGATCTTGTTGGTCAGTCGGTGCTTAAGTTCATTCACGCTGAAGATCAAAATGGTGCCTGGTTAAGCCATGCTAAATTTTTTTCGTCCAAATTAAACATCGAAAAGGCTAATTTCAACTGTAGATACCTACACAAAAATGGCAGCTACCTGGAGTTTTCGTGCAATTCGACAATCGTCCCTGCGAAAGGAAAAGTTTTTGCAATTGCAAATTCTATGGCGGCAAAAGAGGTTGCAATATCTTTTGTGCAGCCAGATCCTCGATACAAGCAGATTGCAAAACTTCTAGACGCAATTCCCTCGTCCATCGGCTATTGGGACTCTGACCTACGCTGTATTCATGCAAATTCTGCATATGCTCGACTTTACAACAAGACACCAGATGAAATTCGCGGAAAGTCGCTGGCTGACATATCCGACGAAAGACAGCTGAATCTTGTCTTGCCAAAAATGCAGCAGGCTTTGAAAGGAATTCCCCAGTCCTTCGAGGACGAAGTTTTGACCCTGAACACTTTTTTCAGTCAAGTTTCAGTCAAGTATATCCCTGACTTAGATGCGGGACAGGTTAAAGGATTTCTAGTTTTAATGCAGGATATTTCTGCAATTAAAAGCCTTGAGGCCGAAAGAAATCAGACTCAAGTAAAACTGATGAACTCTGCAAAAATGTCTTCTTTGGGCGAAATGGCTGGTGGATTAGCACATGAAATCAACAATCCCTTAACTATTATTATTGGCAAGGCCTCGCAGCTGGCAAATAGAATTGAATCTGGAAAGCAAGACTTAGATAAGTCACTTGATGATTTAAGAAGAATTGAACAAACAGCGTTAAGAATCGCAAAAATAGTAAATGGACTTCGGGTGTTCTCGCGCAATGCGGACAAGGATTTAATGAGCAAAACGTCCGTTGAAAAAATTGTTGAAGACACCTTTGAACTTTGTCGGCAAAAACTGAAATACAATAATATTAAGCTTACCGTCAAAGGGCTTACGGGAATCCAAATTGAGTGTCGTTCGTCTCAAATTTCGCAGGCCCTACTAAATATTTTAAACAATGCCCACGACGCCATTGAAGCTCTTCAAGAAAAATGGATTGAAATTGAAGCAACCTCAGATGGAGAGTTTGTTACAATTTTTGTGACAGACAGTGGACGCGGAATCGCATCTGACATTCAAGAAAAAATAATGCAACCATTTTTTACCACCAAAGACGTCGGCAAAGGAACAGGACTAGGACTAAGTATTTCCAAAGGTCTAGTCGAAAGCCACAACGGTTGCATATACTTTGATGCCAAACATCAGCATACGCGATTTGTTATTGAGCTACCGATTCTACAGCCAGTTTCCATTTAAAGAAGAATAGCCGCCTAAATTTTATGGATTCAATGGTGATTGCTGTGGTCGCCCTGTTTGTTTGCAAGAGCCAATGGCAGCTCGTAGGTTGCAACACTACCTTTTTGTTTTCCCCGTTCAGCAATAACTTCAATTTTTGCTTTAGCTTTCAAGTTAACGTTTCCAGAAAAAGAACAATTGAAAAATAATCCTGAAGGCTCACACTTTGCTAGTTCACTGACTTTGCCTTTTTTATACTTAACTTCAATCTTGGAATCATTAGTTGTGGGATTCTGCCATTGGATATCCAATAAATAAATTTTCAATTGAAACTTACTAAGCGCAAGAACTTCGGTGTGAAAAGGACCAGGCATTCGAATATAGCCGCCGTGCGGGCCAAGCTTGTCTTCGCCATGGGCAAAAACTATATTTGACAGCCCCAGAAGCAGAATAAATGCAAAGTTCGCTGACTTCATGATATTTTCCCTAATGCTTCTTTTTGAATGCGGCATATTGTTCGTAGGTCATGGTTCGGTCATCAGCAATGCCAATATCGATTTCAATAATCCGATTGGCGACAGTTTGAATAAATTCATGATCATGGGAAGTAAAAATCACAGCGCCCTTAAAGCGTTTAATCCCTTCATTGACGGCAGTGATACTTTCTAAATCCAGGTGGTTCGTCGGGCCGTCTAAAAGTAGGACGTTGGCACCTGACAACATCATTCGGGCCAACATACAGCGAACTTTTTCGCCCCCAGAAAGAACACTTGGTTTTTTCAAGGCCTCATCACGGCTAAATAGTACTTTACCAAGAAAGCCGCGAATAAAAGATTCGTCTTTGTCTTCGGAATATTGGCGAAGCCAATCCACCAAAGTTGAAACTTCAGACTGAAAAAACTTAACATTGTCAGTTGGAAAATAGCTTCGGGTGGTTGTTACGCCCCAAGAAATAGTGCCAGAATCAGGCTTAACTTCACCAGCCAAGATATCAAGTAAAAGCGTTTTAGCTAAATCATTCTGCCCAAGAAGGACGATCTTATCCCCTTTTTGCATATTGAAACTGATATTTTTAAGAAGAACTTCCCCATTTAAAGTTTTACTGATGCCTTGCACAGAAAGAATATCATTGCCAGCTTCGCGCTTCGGATCAAATCCAATAAATGGCTGGCGTCGTGAAGAAACAGGTAGATCACTGAGATCAAGTTTTTCTAATTGCTTTTGCCTTGAAGAAGCTTGTTTTGATTTGGACGCATTGGCACTAAAACGACGGATAAAAGCTTTAAGTTCTTCGGCTTTATCCGAGTTCTTTTTATTCTGGTCTGAACGCATGCGTTGACTGAGTTCAGTGGCTTGCCGCCAGAAATCGTAATTTCCAGAGTAAACAGTTACTTTCGAAAAATCGATATCAGCCATATGGGTACAAACTTTATTTAGAAAGTACCGGTCATGGGAAACCACGATTACGGTATTTTGGAAGTCGGCCAAGAAATTTTCTAACCATTGGATTGCATAGATATCTAAATGATTCGTGGGCTCATCAAGCAAAAGAATATCAGGTTGACCAAATAGGGCCTGGGCTAAAAGCACTTTAACCTTGTCGGCGCTATCTAGCTCTTTCATTTGTTTACAATGAAGTGAATCAGCAATGCCAATTCCTGCTAGCATGATACCGGCTTCAGACTCTGCTTCCCAGCCATTGAGTTCGGCAAACTGAGTTTCTAGATCAGAAGCTCGAATACCATCAGCGTCTGAAAAATCTGGCTTGGCATAAAGCTGATCCTTTTCTTGCATGATCTTGAAAAGCTTCTCGTTTCCCATGAGAACGGTTCTTAAGACCTCAAAACTATCATAGGCGTAATGGTCCTGTTTAAGAACCGAAAGACGCAAATCAGTAGGGATAGAAACTTCACCCGTGTTGGGCTCGATTTCCTTTGCTAGAATCTTAAGAAAAGTGGTCTTGCCCGCCCCATTGGCGCCTATTAATCCATAGCAGTTTCCTTGAGTGAATTTTACATTCACATCGTCGAAAAGCTTTTTACCACCGAAACTGAGACTAACATTTGAAGTGCTGAGCATTTGGATTCCGTCTGTTTAAAGAGTCCTGCTTATATGCCAATACGCAAGAAATATCAATCTGTTGTCTTCGGCATTCAAAGCTTTCACTGTTTTCAACAGATGGCTGGCCCCAAAAAGCAATTGGCGACTATGAAATTACTACAGCACGGCGTGCGGAGTTGCTCTGGGACAACTATTTAAACTAGGCTATGCCATTGGAAAGTACCTAGATAAGCAATTGTATAACTTACTAGTAGGCCACGACAAGTTAGTGGTAAGTTGAGCCACAAAAAAGGAGCTTTTATGCTTTATGACCTGAGCGTTCCGCAGTTTCAAAAGATGCTACACAATTTAAGCCGTCTTTTAGACAAGGCCGAAAAAAATGCCGAAGTCAGAAAATTTGACCCAGAGGCCTTGCTGCAATCGCGGCTTGCTCCGGATCAGTTCAATCTTATGAGGCAAGTTCAAATCGCCTGCGATACTGCAAAACTTGGAGTTTCCCGACTTACGGGAAAAGATGCTCCTGTTCATGAAGATAGCGAAAAAACATTGCCGCAGTTAAAGGCCAGAATTGAAAGTGTGATTGGATATTTAAATTCATTTTCTGCTAAAGATTTCGAAGGTGCCGAAGGGCGTAAGGTTTCCCAGCCTAGGTGGGAAGGAAAATTTTTATTGGGAACTGAGTTCTTGCTTCAACATGCAATTCCTAATTTCTATTTTCATACAACGACGGCCTATGCTATTTTGCGACACAATGGAGTTGAAATCGGGAAGAAGGACTATCTTGGCGAAATGCCTTTTAAAAAGTAGTTTCATTTGTTTGGCAGCTGCTTTTAAGAGGGGCTGCTAAATTCCCTTTTTTAATATTCTAAAACCAGTCCTGATTTTGGACTCTAGTAAATTAAAACAGAGTCCAGAGACCACAAGCATTGCAGCAATAATTTTCCAAGTGGTAATTTTTTCGTCTAAAAATAGAAACGAACCAAGAAAACCAAAGACGGGAATTAAAAGTGTAAACGGAGCAACCGTCGGGGTCGGGTATTGCGTCAGTAGGAAGCTCCAAAGTGAATAGGCTATGTATGTTGAAAAATAGGTAATGTAGCCGATGGCTGCTATCGATGGCCACGCTAGATTTTGCAGTGTAAGCCGAATCAAATCAGGTCCATCAACAACAATTGAAAGACCGATGAGAACCGGAGTTGCGACAAAACTTCCCCAAACTACCAGGGCCAATGGTTGGACGTTGCCGATTTTTTTTGAAATAATATTTCCAGTTCCCCATGAAAAGGCAGCGGCCAAGGTCAGATAGATGCCTAAATTTGTAATTTCGCTTTGTGTATGTAGTCCCACGTAGACAATTCCTGAAAATGATATCAAAGCGCCGACAATTTTCCATAAGCTGGACTTTTCCTTGAATATCCACGCCGCCATTCCCATGCTGAAAAAGACCTGAACTTGCATCAATAGCGACGCCAAAGCCGGGGACATTCCCACTTTCATACCGCTGAAAAGAAGACTAAATTGAAGGGCAAACATGACCAGCCCATACGCTATTAAAATCTTCCAAGAGCAGGCAGGTTTTTTAATTATTAAAATTGCCGGGAAGCCGGCCAACAGAAAACGAAGTGCACAAAGCAGCAGCGGTGGCACCCCATTTAAGCCAATCCGCACAAAAACAAAATTGAGGCCCCAAAGAGCCATTACCAATAGAATCATAAAAAAATGACGTGATTTCAAATGAACCTCAGAATTTGTTCACTGTAGGACTTTTTGCCTTCCGAAGTCATCATTTAGGAATTACAATTTTGAAGAGCCTTCGTTGAAGGCGACCGTTTCTGAAGAGTCGCTAGAGTTGGGGGCAAAGTGATAAGTCAATTGCAGCAATATAAATTAAATCGCTTGAAGCTAGTGGAACAGGCCGCAAAAACTCGCATTCTTTGTGTGCGCTGCTTGCAGCCAGACTATGGTTGCTACTGTGGTCATATCCAGCGATTTGATCCTAAAATTGAATTTGTGATATTGATTCATCCCATCGAGGTTCGCCGAAGAATTGCAACGGGTCGTATGTCCCACTTGATACTTGAAAATTCGCACTTGATCAGTGGCGAAAACTACACTGACCATCCATTGGTAAACGAGTTGATTCAGTCGCAGTCTCATCAATCAGTTATCCTTTCCCCTGGCCAAGGGTCAGTTGATTTGACAACTTTAACTGCGGAAGAGCGCAAAGGAGTTTTTCTGCCAGAAAAGCCCCTGCGTATTTTTGTTTTAGACGGAACTTGGGCAACGGCCGGAAAGATGCTTCGCCGCAGTGAAAATTTGATTCATTTACCAAGAATTTGTTTTACTCCGAATCGGCCTTCCAATTTTCGAGTTCGCAAGCAACCGGCCGTGACTTATTATTCTACCATCGAAGCGATTCATCAAACGATTGAACTTATTGGCGATCACGAAACGACCAGCAACCGCAGCCACGATCACCTTCTCTATGTGTTTGATCAAATGGTCGAGCGTCAATTGGAGTTTATTCGGGCCTCTCAAGCGCGGCCTGGTGGGGTTACCTATCGCAGAAAGCGTGAACGAAAGCCTGGCCCATAGATAGCCTGATTTTTTAAATTTTAGAAATTTTTACTAGGCTTTAGCGTTTCTTTTGGCTGGCCAATTCAAAATAATTTGATAAGTTTAGATAAGCGCCTTGGTGGCTTGTCACAGCCTTGGTTTTTTGATTATGCTCATTGTTCACAAGCAGCTATCTCGTTCAGGAGGTCATATGCAGTGGTTATTTGCAGTTATTTTTACAGTTTCTTTATCTGCTCAGGCAAAAGAAAAAGTCGTTGAAGTGGTTCGCAACTTTACGCGGGTTAAGATTCTGCAATCAAATAATGTGGGACTTCGGCCGGGATCCATTTACGATAATATTACTATTTTTGAATCGCTGTTAGAGTTTCCAAAACCTGGTTTCAATTATGAATTTGTGGACTCGGGATTGGGCGCGGCAGAGCCCCTTTATCCAATGTTTCAAAAGGGTCACCAAGGAAGTTGGGCTCAATTGATTCCTGCTTTTTTTTCACAGAAGCAAAGGCATATTGATCATTATACCTCGATGACAACACCTGAAGGATGCTTGGTCCAAGGTCTATATGGTCTTCGTCACATTAGCGAATATCCTAAAAACGTTTTTCAAAAAGAACGGGCCGAAGGTTACGAGCAAATCGTTGTTCGTCTGGAGCATTACACCCGGATTAGACCCGGAGCCCAGTGTGGGCGACATTATTCCGAGGATCCTGATCCCACTTTTAAGCCGATGGCGTTTGTAAAAAAATATCACAAAGCCATGACTTTTGCAGATTTCCCACAAAATATTTTGCATCGATTTGAATGGAAATTATCCGCAATCCATCACATTAGTGAAGAACGAAATAAGCACAAGTGGCCACGTTTCGATTTAGAAAAACTTAAGCAAAATAGTTTGTGGTATTACCCAAATGGACACAGTGAAGACTACGGGGTGAATCAACCCAGACCGCAGCCAGGACTTATTGCATTGCAGTTTGCCAAACATCTTTTCATTGAGGGGACAGAGGATTTACAACGGGAATGGCCGTTACGAAAACTTTTGTCAGAAGTTGATTTTGGCAAAGTAATGGATTTTTTAAATGGTCGGCCCACTACTGATTTTAATCCCGAGAAAGAACCCGGTCATGATGTTCTTAAGCTTAGCGACGTGAGCGAAGCCAATATTTATACTTCTGGTTTGTATTTAGAAAAAATAACAGATGTGGTTCATGATGTTTCTGACATGAATAATTATGCATTAGTTGGCATTACGATTAAACCCTATGAAGCTCAGGATGATGCCCATTGGGATGGATTAAAAGTGATTCCGCAGTTGCGTTTTGTTTATCAGTTAATGGATCCAAGAGCTGCGGGGCGGCCCTTTGAACAACTTTACTATCATCTTAAATATGATGTAGTTGATCGACATGCTGACCAGAGCACTAGGGATCTTCAGCACCAACAATTTTTAAGGCGACTTGATGAGCTGGTAAAAACCAGAGAAGATAAGGACCCAGATTACCCGCAGGTTCTAGCTCAATTTATTCATGATTTTACCGATCGCCCAATAGAGTCCATTTCTTTTAGCTCGTCATTGACAGGAATTTGGACTTTCGGTGCTTTGACAAGGTCACTGTCCAGCGATTTGTCGCTGCAAGCACTGCGGATTATTCGCGAAGGAGTGGACCTTGGATATTACTCCTCGACCTACGACAGTGATCTGTTTCGCAGCGCTATCAAGCACTCGACCGGCGAGCAGCAACAAAAGCTGCAGCAGCTGATGGCTGATTTAACTCCGACTGTCTATCGTGATCCAAAGCGTCTGGATACCCAGGCCATTCGTTTTGACCGCGTATCCTGCGCTCAGTGCCACCAAACTTCAGGTCGTGATGGAGTTCATGTTTCGTTGAATGATGGACTGGACCGGCGAATAACATCGTTTTCCCGACCTTCAGAGTACTTTTTTCATGAAGCTGATCGCCAGCTGAAGATTGGAAGCAAGTTTTGGCATAAGAATTAGATTTTAAAGGGCGAATTGACCGAGCCATTTTACTGTGCCAATAATACACCACCGTTATTACCAAGGATGAGGTACAAAATGTCAGAAGATATGAAGGCAGAACTGGAAAGACTTAAAGCTGAAAATGAAGCGCTAAAAAATACAAAAGCAGCACGGGGAACGCTGTCGATGAAAGTAAGCGAAAAAGGTGCTCTTTCGGTTTACGGGATGGGGCGATTTCCGGTAACCCTTTATAAAGAGCAGTGGCTGAAGCTGCTTGGAATTGCGGATGAAATTCAAAAATTTATTGAACAAAATAACGATCGATTGAAAACCAAAGAGTAAGCTTATCCAAAGGAGGAGCCGATGCATTTTTTGACCTCATCGCTGCTTCTTTTTCTATTTTTTTTATCATTGCAAGCGCAATCAGCAGACGTTAAAGAGTGGACTTTTTTGGTTTTTATGAATGCTGATAATGACCTTTACTATTCTGGACTGAATGATTTAGCTGAAATGGAGAAGGTTGGATCCTCGAAGGATGTGAACGTCGTCGTTCAATTGGATCCAAATACGGCGGGGGAAAGTACTCACCGCTATTATGTTCGTCGCAATTCCAATCCAGTTCCTGGTAAAACTACAGCTCAAGTATTACAAGACCTACCAGAAACTGATATGGGCTCGGCCCAGACTTTGTCTGAATTTCTAAAGTGGGGAACAACAAATTTTCCTGCAAAAAAATATGCCCTAATTATTTGGAATCACGGTACTGGATGGCAGGGGGTTTCCTATGACAATAACCCAAATAATCATCTGACTTTACCTGAACTGCGCCGGGGCCTAGAAGGCTTTCAAGCATACCCTAATTCCAATCGAACGGCCCCAAAAATCGATTTGCTTAGTTTTGATGCCTGCCTTATGTCATCTTTAGAGGTAGCCTTCGAGCTAAAAGATAGCGTTGGTATTATGGTTGGTTCACAGTTTTTGGTTCCGCGTAGCGGTAGTGATTATAGTGGCATTCTGCAAAATCTTATTGAAAAACCAGGCCGTACGGCTGTCGAATTGGCTAAAGATATCGTTTATAGGTATGCACTTGGTTATCCAGATCAAAAATATATTCAATATATCGCTTTAGATCTTAGCAAGATTGCAAAATTTACGAGTGTCTTTAATGCCGCAGCAAAGGAAATGGTAGCTTCCCTTCCGCTTCTTCGAGCACAAATTAGCAATACTTTGGTAAACCCTTCCTATGGCGGATTTGACCTAGATATTTCTTTGAAAAATGCTCTTGAAATTGCGCCGGCAGATGGCCGTCTTGGTTCCAGCATTAAAAACGTTCTTAACCTTTACGGCTACCCAAGAGATGAAATCCAAGCTGGGCCTTCGGAAGGGCAACGGATGGTTAAGGTTCGGCGCCATTATCCCGGAAGTTTGTATCTTTCCGACCTAAGAATTCCGAACAGCATTCGGATTCTTCCATTGATCAAAACAGGAAGGCGGGAGTATTCGGCATCCTTTTCTTACCAAATGCCGATGCAATTCTGGGTCGTAGCCATTGGAGCTGAGCAAGCTCACCACGAAGCTCGAACCGTAATTCTTCGTAGCCGATTTTCTGATGGAGGATTTTCAAGAAACTCGAATGGAGATAGCGTTGAGGTCATTTATCACGACAATTTTCCAGCCGGCAGCCCAGTAATTGCAAATGCGATGAATTTGCAAAGCACAGGGTCCCATGGACTGACGCTTTTTTCATTGATGGGCGCCCAAGAAAGGGCAATAGGACATTTTCCAGCTGGCATAGAAATGATTCAATCCTATCTGCAATTAAGATTTGCCCAAACGGGAGCGCCCGCTTGGACCCAGTTTTTTATGCGTTAAAAATAATCTTTAATTTGCGGCATATTCCAAAGTTTCTATTTTCCAAATTTTCTTAATTTTTGCATGCTTGCTAAAATCCATTTTTTATATCCCATGACAGCTGTGTGCACCGAAGACTGGTTGCAAGCTTGATTCTTGACTGAACTGGCGATTCCCCATTGTGTAAAGTTTCCATCGACCTGAGTGAACGCGGGTCCGCCTGAGTCACCAAAACAAACACTACTGAGTCGGCCGTCAGTAATGATTTCAGATTTTGTTTTTTGGCCAATGACAGTGGTTTGCGCTTGCCGCAGAACTCCCGCACCAAGGTGGCTGAGGCCATTGGTGACGCCATATCCGATGATCTGCACTTCTTGGCCTGAGAATAGTTTAAAGTCATCACTTGCAAGTTTTACTGCCTGGTACCCAGTTGGAAGTTTTCCCAAGAAGTGAACAATTGCCAAGTCGCCTTGACCCTTTTCGCTGGGGTGATGCCAAAGTGGATTTTGTATAAAGGATTCAACATTTCGAATTGATTCAGGCTTTGCCAAATGGACCTGATTGCCAAAAACCACTGAAATTTTCTGTGGCTGACCCTCAACACAGTGGGCGGCCGTTAAGACCATATCCTCGGCGAGTATGGTTCCAGTACAAACTGCCTGTCCGTCTTGCCTGGTCGAAACTAAGGCGACCACAGACCGACTGAGTTCAGATTTCTCCTTTACATTTTTCCCATGGACTATGCTGGAGTCATCCGAAAGGGGCTCAGTGCCTGGATTTGATGATGTATGTGGTGAGTCTGGCGCACAGGCCGTAAGGACTGCGCTGAGGGTCAAAATACGCGAAAATAGAAAAAATCGGGCGGGATTGAGTAGATTCATCTTGGTTCTCCTTGAATCATTTGGGTTTCCGTTTGAAGTTCTTTGTAGGAAATCTGTTCTAGCAATCTTTGAATCCAGCTACTTTTTGGCTAAGCTGTGAGCTCAATGAAACTGATGGCCGCGATCCGGATCATTGAAAGAAAAAAGGCAGGTTATGGATACCAAATCCCCTTTAGAAGTAGCTTTAAACGAACTTAGTCCCGAGGCCGTAGCTGGGGTTATAGACGGTTTTATTTCCCGTGAGGGCACAGATTACGGTTGGAACGAGATATCGCATGAGCAAAAAATTCGTCAGATCAACGGCCAGTTGAATTCCGGTTTGATTAAGATTGTTTTTGACCCAAATACAGAGTCAGTGACTTTAATGACCAAAGCAGAGTTCAAAAAAAGAACACGGGCGACAATCCCTAGCGTTTAAGAAAATCACATCTGGATTAAGCAGTCCGATCAAATTCCTTGTCATTTTCGTGTCCAGGTTTTTGACTTTTTTCAGAGTCCCTTTCGATTTGTTCGCCCAATCCGCCCAATTTTTCTTGAGCTTCAGATTGGGCTTGAGTAGGAAAACTTGAAACTATAAAACAAGAAGGGTTGAGAATCAGGACGTAGTCTGCTATCTCCACTGGCAGAAGTGGGGTAAAGATGAAAAAAATTTCGAATCTGGTTTATCTGCTTATTACGCTGAGCATCCTATCCCCAATGGCGTTAGCAAAAGATTTTAAGATCCGTGTCACCTATCCTTCTCAGATCAAGTCAGACTTACCCACTTTGCTAAAATTAATTAAAAGCGAAACTGGTTTTGAACTGAACGAAACTGATTTACTAAAGGTTGAAGAGACTCCTTTGGCGAATTCGAATTTCACGATGTGGGTTCAGACTTTTAAGGGCATTCAAATCAAAGACAAGGGCCTGCGTCTGTGGACAAAACCAAGTGATGACAGCCTTGTGCAGTTTGAAGCGGATGTCAGTTCTCAAGAAGTAATGCCAACGGGGTTAGCAGTGGCATTGATCCGAAATCGGTCTGCGCAAACAGCAAAAAGTGCTAGTCTTCAGGTGGCGATAAAAGCGATTCAATTCCAAGAGGACAACAAGATCCTTAAATCCACGATCGAGGATTTCTGGGTGGGATCTAAGCTCATTCGAGTGGTCAAGCTTTTCGCAAAACGTGGGATTCACAAAGTTGAAGTCTCACTATTAACTGGAAAAGTTGTTAGCTCATCCTATCGTGGATTTCCACAAGACGAACTTTTTAGCATTCCGGCAAAGGCCTTCTTAATTTGGGAAGAGGACAGTGAAAACCTTGCTGCCGGGTCATTGGCCCCTCGTTCTGCAGCAACTTCACCTGTTCGGTTAAAATATTTATTTCCTACTCTTAAATTGCCAAACAGCGACCCTTTCGTAGAGCTAAATAAGCAGCGCTACCTTGGGGATTTGATGGATCCAATCAAATCCTTGGACCCAGCCTTTCAGGACAAAGGATATTGGTCATTGCCGCAGTTGCGGAACAAGGCTTTGGTTGAACTTTCAAAATTCCCGCAGTCGACAAATTTTTTCGGTGGGCAGGGGCTAACACTGCATGGTCGATATGCCTCGATCAATATTGTTCGTGAGGCCTTCACGGCGTTTAAGGGAATTGTTCTGGAGCAAAGGTATGCACCAACTGCTGGTGTTTCCTGGAATCCGACCCAAGAAGATCCAGAAAAGTATGAAGCTAAACTAGAGGCGCCTTTCCTCGGCAAGTCTTTTGCGTCGCAAGAAGAAGTTAACAATTTGGAAATTTTCCGTCATCCACAACATGATCCAGTTTATTACATCAACAATGGCTTTGATCAAATTCAGGTTTATTTTGCGATCAATCAAATGTTTGAATCTTTATGGTCCATGGGCTTTACCGATCCAGAGCTTTCAACTCGAGCCTTCGAGGCCTTTCTCTATCACCCAGACGTTGAAAGCCGTGATAACGCTTTTTACAACGACGACACGATTAATTTTTCAACTTATTCAAATGATGCTCGCAATTACGCTAGGGACAATACAACCATTTGGCATGAATTGGGACACGGAATTATGGACCGTCTGATGGGGTCTAGGCTTAATCTTGCGGATACTGGTGGGCTGAGCGAAGGAATGGCGGATTTCATTGCCCAATTGGTAATTGATCAAGTCACCAAGGGTGATAATTTCGACGGCAAGCAAAGCATGCGAATTATCAATAACACTGGATTTTCGCTAACCAACGAAGAGCATGACGACGGCGAAGCCTATGGCGGAGCAATGAATGATATGTTGACCACGGCTTACAGTAAGTATGGTTACCAAGGCATCGTAAAGATTACCGATCTTACCTTGGAGGCCATGCGGCTTTGTCGCAACCATCCTGGATTGACTGCACAGGACTGGTTCAATCAGATGCTATTTGCTGACGAACGTGGCAGTTCGCTTCGGGTGCCTGCAGAATTAAAACAGATCATCTTATCGTCACTAGCCAGCCGTAATTTTACTTTCACAAACGAGCCTCCTGCCAGTCTAGTAACTTTGATTGATGGCGCACCTATGGTGCAAGACGGATTGGGAACCCGCTACAATCCAATTCAATTGGAAATGGGTCCTAACGAAAGTAAGAATTTCAAAATAAAAGTCAGCTTACAAGAGGCTAGTTTCTATCGATTCAAATATCCAGTGCAAGTCAAAGTGCAAACCAATAGCAGTCCATTGCAGGGTGCTGTTCACTGGGTTAACGAAGAAAAAGGACCACAGATTTTTACTTTAAATAGCCCATCTGATTTTGCAGAATTTGAACTTTCAGCGACTGGCATCTGCGATGAGATAAATTCTGCATCCGATCAAGGTTGTAAAGATTATGCTCATATCTTGATTTTCAATGCGGGAAATAGTCTTAAACCACAGGCTAAAAAGCGTTTCTATTTAAAAATCAAACCGAAGTCCTCAAAATCCACTGTGTATAGCGATTTACGACTAAAGGTTTACGCTAAAATCTAATTTTGAAATTATTGAACGGATAGGATTTCATATTCCAGAATTTGCTTCCCCTTTTCAACGACAGCCGTATCGCCAGATTTAAGGCCTAAAAGAGCTTCACCTAAGGGTGAGTTCGGAGTGACGATCTGAATAGGATGGCCCTCAAAGCTAAGGACCATGCCGCCACCTTTGGACATCAGAAATACGTAGCTTTTGCGATCATTAAGCGCAATTTGAACCAACGCCGTCGAGCTAATAGCATCCGTGGCGGTGAAATCCTTAATTTGTATATATTTGCAGATAGAAAGTAGTTCCTCAACCTCTCCGACCCTTTTTGCTTGTGCGCCTGCAAGATAGGCTGCTTCAAGGCCGCGGGTATCATATTCGTTCTCGGGCTTGCTTTCTTCGTGGGTCGCAGCCTCGTAAGTCGCCCTGGCTGCTTCACGCAGCATTGCCATGTCGGTTTCGAGCTGCTGAATTATGAATTGCACTAAATTTTTCTTGTTCATCTAAAAAGCTTACACGTGGGTCGTAAATCCTGTAAATACTCAAATGCAAGGTCGGGTCCGAAATCGAGATCGAATTTGGGTCCGTCCGGATAGTTTCTTGATTCCAGCCGGATTCGGTCTTGCAAACGCCAGTGCACATCAATGAAAGTAGTGTCTATGAGTACCCCAGATAAAAGCTTCGAAAAAATTCTAGAACAGCACTTTGGCCTGAAGTCTTTTCGACATGGACAAAAGGAGATCATTGAAGCTGTTTTGCAGAAGAAGGATGTGCTAGCAGTTTTACCAACCGGTGGCGGTAAATCCCTATGTTATCAATTTCCCGCAGTTATCACAAAACAGCTGGTTGTGGTTATCTCTCCCTTAATTGCGTTGATGAAGGACCAGGTTGCTTCTTTACGTCGACAAGGAATTCCAGCTGGATGTCTTCATTCAGGTCAGTTGGACGCTGATAAGCGTGAAGTTTTTTCTCAGATTGCTTGCGGGGGGGCCTATGTTTTGTATCTTTCCCCGGAACGGGCCCAAAAAGATGGCTTTCAAAAATGGATAATAGGACGTCCAATAGCTGTTTTTGCAATCGACGAGGCCCATTGTGTATCTCAGTGGGGTCATGATTTTCGCGAGGAATACAGTCAGCTTAAGATATTGAAAGAATTGCGACCTGATGTCCCGATTTTAGCATTGACCGCTTCGGCCACGCCGACGGTTCTCAATGATGTTTCTAAAAACTTACATTTGGTAAAACCAGAAAAGAAAGTTCACGGATTCTACCGCCCCAATCTTTATTACCAAGTCGAGTTTTGCGAAGACGACAAAATAAAAACAGGCTTGCTGATGGAGGCTCTTCGAAAAAATCCGAAAGGCCGAGTCATAGTCTATTGCGGAACTCGAAAAGTTACCGAAGAACTTTCAAAGTTTATACAAAAGTCTTTTTCTCAGGTTGGTTTCTATCATGCGGGTCTGGCTTCACGAGAAAGAACGGAAACCCAAGAAGCTTACACCCGGGGGGATTTGCGAATTTTAGTAGCGACAAACGCCTTTGGCATGGGGATTGACCAGCCTGATGTTCGGTTGGTCATTCATTTTCAAATGCCTGCGAATATTGATTCGCTCTATCAGGAAATGGGCCGGGCCGGGCGGGATGGTCAAAACTCCACCTGCATCATGCTCTATTCCAGAAAAGATAAAGGGCTGCAATCCTACTTCATTGATAGTTCAGATGCTCCACAACCAATAAAAAACTCCCGCTGGAGAAATTTGGATGCGCTAGTTAGCTATTCAGAGGGCAGTGAGTGTCGCCACTCTGAGATTTTGACTTACTACAAAGACTCGCAAAGAATTTCTCAATGTGGGCATTGCGATAGTTGTTTGCCAAAATCGGATCGGCGTATTCAGCGTCCGTCGCCAGAGGCTTTGACCCTTCTTGCTGCTAACGTGACCGCTGAAAAAACGGGTCGTACTCCGCTTCGCAAAAAGTCAAAAGTGACTGAAGTCGTACTCAATCAAGAGCAAGAATTCCGTTTTCAAAAACTTAAGAAATGGCGTAAATTAAAAGCAACCGAGCTAGACATGCCAGCTTTTGTGGTGTTTGGCGATAAAACTTTGCGCGAGTTAGCAGTTGATAACCCTGATACGATCGAGGGTCTGCGAAAAATTTACGGTATCGGCGAATCCAAGTTGGAAAAGTTTGGCTTGGATCTTCTTGCTGAATTGGAAGAGTAGATCCTTGCACTTAAAGCGACTACATTCTTCGTCATCCCTTTTCGGGTAAAGAAGTGGACTCACTTTACAGTGCCACCTTAGCAAAGGCATCTTTGCCCACCGGCAGTATGGTCGCAGGGACCGGCGCTTCAATTTAATCATCCGCCTTTTGAAACTAAAAAATTATTTGAACTTTCCGATCATTTGAAAACGATATGCGATTCGATAAAATGCAGATATGTCGGTGCCATTGGTCCCCATTTTTCGACCTTAGAAAATGAATCGCAAATTCGCAGTGATGTATCGGCTGTTTCAACAGCAGGCTGGATCATTTTGATACTTAGTGCGGTATTTTTTATTTGGACTCGGCGCTGGAGATTGTTGATGCTCTTTCCGGCATGGCAACAACCTGCTCAATATTTTTTGCCCCATACTGGTTAATGCATAATTGTGTGGATTTTGTTGTGCGCGATGAGCAAATAAAAACAGCGGCTTATCTTGAGGACATTCACTATGGAAAAAATTGGCTGCATATATGGTTTCCCACTACTCAAGGGGAGATTTCTACGATTCGAAGTCAATTTCCAGAGGCTAGATCTTTTGCAGATATAGTTAAACTTTTTTCAAGTACCTTGGGCAGTGAACTTCGCTGGATGGTGCCGGCAGCACTTTTGTTGTCGTGCTTGTTTCTGTTTTCTTGTTTTCCAAATGTTGTAAATTTTGATTTTTGATTTTGCACCTTTGATGTTTGCTCAGCACCCTGCACTTAAGCATCTTGGGCAAAGCCTATTGGCTGGGGGTATTGGGACCTATGTCGGAGCGGTGTGGGGAATTCCTTCGCTTTACGCCATCTGGAAGAAGAAGATCAGTGAATAATTGACGATAATTCATTTAAAGGTTTCACTATGACTAAAGCTCACTAATGCTAGGGGCCTGGCGTAAATCAAAGAAGAGGTAAATATGAGTAAATTAAGTGAATCCGATGCGGTGATCAAAGAAATGTTACCATTTTTTATTTATGTTTCAATTCCACTTGCGATCACTATTTTTATTGCCTGGACATTTGGACCAAGCGTTTAGTTTTCAGCTGAGCTGAGCTGAGCTGATCTGATCTGATCTGATCTTAGCTTAGCTCAGCAAAGTCAGTTGTCGGTAAGTTTTGAAATTCCGCCACCCCAGCGACGACCAAAGAACTGGGAGGTTGGGCTACCGACCGAGGGTACAAAACTTAGGAATGAATTATTAATTGTCAAAGTCGAGCTAATTTTTACCCAGCTAACTCCATCATCTTTAGAGCGAAAGACGCCCGGGGTCGCGCTACTTCCGTAGTTTGTGGCACTGCCATCAGTAACCACGTAATAGGTCGAGCCGGTCGAATTTGCTACGATAATAATGTCCTTTATAGCTACTGAAGAAATTCCAGTTCCTGCAATCTGGGTCCAGCTGACTCCTAAACCGGCAACATTGTAGTTGGTTGTTTTAAAGAGGCCTCCGCTAGCCCCGCCCACCAGGACAACGCTGGCGTTGTTCGGTTGGTAGGCAACAGCAGTAAAGTAGTTTTGCTCTTGTGATGCATAAGTCGAAAGCCCCAGTGCGGCCTGGGTAGAAAATGAGTCCGCGCTGGCGTAAACATCACCAATGCTTGCAACAATTCCTTCGCCAGCATGGCTTGGGTGCGAAGCAAAATTGTATGCAACGATGCCACGGCTGGTGAAGCTTGCTCCAGAATCGCCAGAATAGTAAAGTGCCGTCGCAGATGAAACACCAAAAGCATAGATTTTTGTCGAGTCTACAGTGTCGCGAAGAATGTGATCGATGCCAATACTTTGGGTGATAATTTGCGTCCACGGTCCATAGATGCTTGTCGCCGAACTATAAAGACCGCTGGAAAATGTTCCGGCCAATATTTTATTGGCGTTTGTTGGATTGACGTAAAATGCAGCGACACCATCGTTGGCAACGACTTCAGAAAATGAAGTCCAAGTCGCCCCACTATTTTCAGAGAAATACGACTTTCCAAGTCCACTACCGATGGACGAACTAAATATCATTGATCCGGTGCCTGTGGGATCTTCAGCAAATGCCGAGCTGGTGTGGGCATACAGGCCAGAATTTTTATTGGCCCAATTCGTCCCAGCGTCGGTGCTGTAAAATACTCCATCTGCACTTGCTGATCCAACCATGACATTGGAGTTAGAATTGGGATCAATCGCTATGCTAAAGATAGAGCTACCAGAAATATTGCCGGCCATTTGACTCCAGCTGATTCCACCTGTTGTACTTTTAAAAAGACCCCATCGGGAAGTGGCCGCGGTGCTGTGGCGAGAAGTGCCAAAATAAATAATGTCGCTGCTTAATCCTGCCCCAGTGCTTTTAACTGCCAAAGCAATTTTAGAACCAGTAATGATGCCCGTCGTGGAGCTATTCAGTGTTGCACTTAGCGCATTTGTTGGAAGCGAATAACTGACTAAGTCACCGGTATTGGTGGCGACATAAACTGCAAAAGTTGAAATCGATATTTTTGCAATGGCAGAGCTTAAAGTGCCAATTGTGGCCCAGCTCGCCCCATTGTCTGCGGAGTAGTAGATCGCACCAGTTGAACTTCCCGCATAAAGACCGCCGCTTGCGGAGTAGGCAACCGCACCAATGAGCCCTGTAATTAGAGTGGACTTTGTAAAGGTGACCCCGAAATCAGTGGTTAAATAGAGTCCGCTATTTGATGCAGCTGCCAAGTTTGATACAACAACAGGATTTACTGCCAATTCATTGACTGCACCTGCGCCCGAAGAGGGAAGTCCAGCCTGACGAGTTGTCCAAGAAGCACCCTTGTTAATTGAGTAGGCCATTCCGCGACCATAATAGTCAGCTGCATAAATACGCCCAGAACTATCCGAAACTAATGCATAGGCAGTGAAATTTGTAGGAAAACTGTTACCGACCGGGGCCCAAGAGGCACCAGCATTCGCGGTTCGAAATATTCCAGAGCCAAAATCCCCGGCTGCTAAAACATCGCTACTTGAAGTTGAGATAAAAATAATATTTGGGATGAACCCACCTGTCGGGCTGGGCATGGACCAAGCCGAGAGTGCACTGGTCGTGCCTAATCCGCCATCGGAAAAGCCACCGCCACAACCGCCAATCAACATACAAACACAGGCGACGATCGCAGAAGATAAGCAGAAGATTGAAAGACGAAGGTGTTTCACAGGTCGCATTTTATCTTAGAAACTTCACAAATCAAAGAGAACTTGCTTTTGCAGACTTAATAAATCAGCTGAAATTTCACAGCGGACCGATGGTAAGCTTAGGATTTTTTGCAAGCTTGCGGGAATTGGCAAAGTTTGCCCAAGCAAGGGTTCGATAACACTATCAAATTTTGCCGGATCAGCTGTTGCCACCAAAATCCAGTGCCCTTGTTTTTGCAAAGACCTAGTATAGGCAGCGGTGGCTGTGTGCGGACAAAAAATATAACCCCAGCCTTGTTCTTTGCAACTCTTTATCGTCGCGGCAATGGACTGGTCAGAAACTGACTGCGCAGAAAGGTGTTTTCTAAGTTCCGATACTGATGGAAAAAGATGAAAGACTCTTTCCATATTCGATGGAGTTCCAACATCCATTGCATTGGCCAAGGTTGAAATTGTCGGCTGTGGTGCCCAGCTGCCGTTTTGCAAATAGTCTGGGACCGATCGATTGGCATTGTGAGAAAAAATAATCTGATGAATTGGAAAACCAACTTGCTGAGCCCACAGGGCTGCCGTGCCATTTCCGATATTACCTGACGGGATTATAAATCCGGCCTCAGTGCCATGCAAAAGTTTGTATTTTAGGCTAGCATAACAGTAGTAGGCCATCTGTGGCAAAAGCCTGGCAATATTGATGCTGTTGGCGCTTAGCAGATGATAATTTTTTCGCCATAAATCGGATTGAAAAGCCTGTTTCACCAAACATTGGCAATCATCAAAAGTTCCGTCAACAGCGAACGCTTTAACCTGCGGACCCCACGAGGTCAGTTGCTTTTCCTGGCGCACGGATATTCGATCATTGGGGTAGAGAATTGTGACAGGAATATCAGTAAATTCGGAAAAAGCTGCGGCAACCGCACCTCCGGTATCCCCAGATGTTGCAACTAAGACCATTTTTTTTGACAGGGATGTGCTTTCGGACTTGTCTATACAAAGAGCCAAGAAGCGAGCTCCGAAATCCTTAAAAGCATTTGTCGGTCCATGGAAAAGCTCAAGCACAGAGGTCTGAGAATCCAGGGTAACTAAAGGTACCGGAAAGTTAAAGGCCTTTGCACAAATATTTTCAAGATGTGGCGCAAGTTTGTCATTTTTAAAGAATGGCTTTAAAACTTGATAAGCGAATTCAGAAAAATTCAAATTTTCCAAACTTTGCTTTGTGTTGATTTCAGAAAAAATTTCAGAAAAAACATCAGGAATCACTTCGGGAACAAATAGACCTCCATCAGAGGCAAGACCTTGGGCGATGGCTTCAGAGAGGCTTGCGGCAGGTGTCTTACCCCGAGTCGAAATATACTTCATCTTTTTTCTCGTAGTATGAAGGCGCCCTTTTTTGCAATAGGAGAAATCCAAGTCCCCCGCAGCGGCAGCTCAAAGTGCAGCGCTGCTTTTTTCATTTTTTTAAGAATTTCTTCGGCTGATTTTTGGTTGCGTGCGAATGCGAATAGGGCAGGACCAGATCCAGAAAGGGAGCAGCCTAAGGCTCCGGCCGCCATTGCTGCAGCCTGAATTTGCAAAAAATGCGGCACAAGGTGGGATCTTTGGGGTTCGATCACAACGTCTTTAAGTGATAATCGAATCAGATCGAAATCCGCATTTTGGCAGCCTAGGATAAATCCGGCAAGATTAAATGTTTGCTGAATCATGGTTGAAAGGGGAACCGCCGAGGCAAGAATCTGCCGAGCTTCTTTGGTATGAATTGAAAGTTCAGGCAATAGAATCACACACCTTAAAGAGGGTGGCGTCTTAATTCCTATTGGTGGAATAGTGCTATTCGTTGGTACCAAAACTAAACCGCCCTCGATACAAGGGGCTATATTGTCCGCATGTCTTGCGCCGGAGGCCACTTCCTCGCCGGTCAGAGCGTAATCTAAAATCTCGCTGCGAGTAAGTTTGACTTTCAGAAATGAATTGGCTGCGATCAATGACGCCACCGCTGAGGTCGATGACCCGCCCAGACCGGAGCCCACAGGAATTTCTTTTTTCAATTTCACTTTAAATCCAAAGGCCAGATTTTTTTCACGTATCAGCCGAACTAGTCCTGCCGTCGCTGTGTTTTTAAGAGGATCAATTGAAATTTCGGGATAGCCTTTGATTGGATTAATATGCACTTGTTTCGAGTTCTCAATTTTTTCCACGCTTGCGGTTTCACCTAAACCGCTTAATGCAAACCCGAGAATATCAAAGCCAACGCCGACATTGGCAACGGTGGCAGGGGCAAAAGCTGTCACTATTTTATTTTTCATGGGGTTGCCCCCAGATACTGAGAAAGCCTTAGCAGGTCGGCAAAAACCCCGGCGGCGGTGACCTCGGGCCCGGCACCAGGTCCTTGAATGACTAGTGGCTGGTTAAAATAGCGCTTGGTTTTAAAAAGTACGATGTTGTCGGTCCCAGTTAGGTTTGCAAAACTATGGTTGCTGGGTAGATTTTCAAGCGCCACTTTTGCTTTTCCATTTTTTTCTATAGTGCCAACAAATCGCAGAATTTGACCTGTGGCTTTTGCAGATTTTAAGCGTGATAGCATTGGAGCATCAAGTTCAGAAATCCGGCTCATAAATTCTGCAAGCGGAATATTCTGCAAATTTTTAGGAACTAAACTTTCAACTTGAACCTCATCAATTTCAATAGATATCCCAAGTTCCCTGGCTAGGATTACAAATTTGCGTGCCACGTCTTGGCCGGAAAGGTCCTCTCGGGGGTCGGGCTCGGTAAAGCCTAGGTCTTTGGCCGTTGTTACTATTTTTGAAAAAGCAGTACTTTCGTTATACTGACTAAAAATAAATGACAGGGTTCCGCTTAGAATTCCTTGAATCATAAGGATCTCGTCACCGGTCGCCGACAAGTCCTTGAGTGTTTGAATAATCGGCAATCCGGCCCCGACATTGGTTGAATATAGAAAATGTTTGTTGGATTTTTTTGCTGCATCGCGGATTTGGCGATATTCAAACATGGTTCCCGTATTTGCTTTTTTATTTGGCGAAATAATGTGAATTCCCTGCTCTAACCATTGGTGGTAGAAGGGGGTCAGTTTTGAACTCGCCGAGGCTTCAATAATAGCGCAGTGGGGAATATGGCTAGATTTAATGTGCTGGGAAAATTTATCAAGATCTACGGGCTCGGAATTGTTAGAAAGAATTTCTTGCCAAGAATTTAAATCGATTGCTGACTCAGATAGAATCATCTTTTTAGAGTCAGAGATTGCACGAATTTGAATTTCTATGCTGCGCTTATTCTTAAGCTCGTGAAGTTGTTCGTTTAACTGTCTTAGAAAAGCTCCACCAATAAGTCCTGGTCCGATAAGGCCCACCGAAATTACCTGTTGTGGTAAAATAAAGGATGAATGCACGGTTCGTAGTGCTTTTATTGCGTCCTTGCTGTCGATCACTGCTGAAATATTTCGCTCAGAGGACCCTTGGGCAATGGCCCTGATGTTGACGCCGCTGCGGCCAAGAGCTGTAAAGAATTTTCCAGCAACCCCTGGCGAGTGAACCATGTTGTCGCCGACGGCAGCTAGAATACTTACATTTTTAGTGATCTGTATGGTGTTGATTAGTCCCTGTTGAATTTCTGCGAAAAAGGCCTGTTCTGCGGCGGCTTTGGCTCGATTTTCTTGATTTTCTGGTATTGAAAAACAAATTGATTGTTCAGAGCTTGCTTGCGAAATCAAGACCACACTAACTCCGGCAGAGCGCAATGATCCAAACAGCCTTTCGGCAACTCCGGGCACGCCCACCATACCGGTGCCTTCGATATTAACCAGGCTCATCTTGTCGATGATTGAAAAACCCTTTACCGGCCGATCTGACTTTGCATCCTGAAATATTTTTGTTCCTGAGCCACTTGGGTTAAAAGTATTTTTAATCCAAATCGGAATTTTTTTTGCAATAACCGGAGCCATTGTCGCCGGATGTACAACCTTAGCGCCAAAATAGGCAAGCTCAGTGACTTCGCTGTAGGACATTTCACTTAAAATTACAGCTTCAGGAACCAATCTTGGATCAGCTGAAAGAACACCATCGACGTCGGTCCAAATAAAAACTTCGTCACAATCAAAAAGTGCGCCGAAAATAGATCCTGAAAAATCGCTACCATTTCGTCCTAAGGTGGTTATTGTGCCATCTTCGGTTGCGGCAACAAAACCAGTTATCGCTACCACCTTTGCTGGATTATCGTTCATCCAATTTGCAAATCGTGTTTTAGACGTTTTCCAATCAACGACAACTCTTTGCTCGGCATGGTTTACCACTAGCACTTTTCTGGCATCAAGCCATGGGCAAGCGCAGCCTTGACTTTGAAAGTAGGCGCTTAAAATTTGCGCTGACCAAACTTCGCCCATTCCCGAGACCATATCCACAACTCGGTCCGAGGCATTTTTGACCAACCATACTCCCCGCAAAATTTGCAACAATTCGTCGATATCGGCTTTGATAATTTGGTTCAGCGATTGAGCTCGGTCTTTGTCTAAAAGGTCAGAAATTTCCTTGCAGTGCCTTTCTTCTATTTTACCGATTAATGATTTGTAGTTTTCATTTTGCTCTTTGGCCATTTCGACACAACGAATGAGATCATCCGTTGTCCCTTTCATTGCAGAAACGACGATGGCCTGGAATTCACTGCGGGCCGGTCCGGTAAGAATTTTATAAACATTTCGAAAGCGATCCGCATTAAGAACACTAGTTCCACCAAATTTATGAACTTTCCACTTTTCTGACATTGGGTCTCCAAATTATTCGCTGCGACTGCTCTATTGTATCCGCCCAAGATAGAAACATTGTAGACTATATTTTCTGCAACATAGGGCTTTGGTCTAGTGAAATGAAGACGCCCCCTCGTACGTCCTCGTTAGGTATTCACTCAGGAGTTGGCAGGATCCTCAGAAAATAGTGAAATGAAGATCCTATGATTAAAAAACTGTTGCTTAAGATTCCGGCAAACTACGAAGAAGCCAAGACCCAGTCGGTGCAGATTGACCAGCAACTGGGATTTTCTATTTCTGAGGTGGAGCAAAGGCTTTTAGCGCGTCAGGCAGATTTCAAAATTAACGATCAGCAAATTTGGTCCCACCTATCCCCCCAGGTATGGCAAACTCCATATTCAGAGATTCGTGAAATGATTGATCAGCTTGACCCTCAGGATGGCGAAACATGGCTGGATTTAGGGGCAGGTTACGGGCGCATGGGTATTGTATTAGGAATGTTGAGGCCGCGAGTTAAGTTTGTTGGCTATGAATTGGTGCAGGAAAGAGCCAATGAGGGGCAACGTATTTTTGAAAAGCTAGATTTAGCAAATTGCATACTTAAGCAAGCAGATATTGCCGCTGCGGATTTTGAGCTAATGACGGCGGAAGCCTATTTTATCTATGACTTTGGAACCCGAAAAAATATTCTTGCCATGCTTGAGCGATTGAAAGAAATAGCAAAAAAAAGAAATATACGAGTCATCGGGCGTGGCCGCGATATCAGACAGTGGATCGGCTATTCCCACCCGTGGCTATCGCAGGTGGTAGAGCCTGTTCACTTTGAGCACTGGTCTGTCTATTGGAGTGCATAATAAATTTATACAGGATTTAATTTTTTCGCAAAGGCTTCAGCCAACTTGAAATTAGAAAAATGGCTTGTTTGCGACTATCCCCAGTCAGTAATTCTTTGATTTCGCTAAGAGTGGTAAGCGTGTATCCAAGTTCAATGATGTCGGGGATCTCTACTTGCTGGTCGTTAATTGAATAGAAGCCAAGCGAATCACGGTATAGCTTCTTGTTCATAAAATAGTAGGTATCCAAGGCGGCTGCCTTGAATAGGCTCATGCCCAACAATTCGTGAGCTGCAAGCAAAGCCTTAATCGCCCAAACCTGATCACTAAGTTCCCTGGGAATTCCGGTTGAAGCTTTGCGATCGAGCAAATTAAAGTGACCGTAAACCCCACCATCCTCAGATGTAACCTGTCGGGCTATAAAGTTTGCAAGTCCTAAAACTAAAAGTCTTAATTTTTGCCGTGCCTCCATAATTTGGGAAACGCTTGATTTTCCGTCAGCATCCTTTTCCTGCAACAGCGAGCTTGATGTTTTTTCCAAGCCTTCGGTTGCTTTCACAAAAGCGACCAGAGCAATTATATAGCGTGCCACTGATTTTGTATTCACTGTTTCAGTGCGCTTTCCATTCACTAAGTCGACAACTCCAGCCATCGTTGCATTATCAAATTGGACGTTGCCAAACTCATTCGCCCAAACCAACTTACTTTCTGGATTAAGCAAAAATACGGGCGATAGGTCTTTAACAATATTTGTCAAAATTACCGCAGCATTGGCAACGGACAAAGTATACATCGTTTCTTTTGGAAACATTTTTTGTTTAAGACCTTTGGTAGGAATGTCTAAATCCAAATCAGACACCATTACTTTTCCCAGAGTTCGGTTGTAGGAGTTCGTTTCCCAATCGCGTAGAAAGCAGATCATCTTGCTAAGTCCACGCAGCATTTCAGACTGCGAATCTGCACTGACATTGAGCTCCAAGGCGCCATATTTTTTATTTAAGCCACTGTGAATCTGTACTCGGTCGGGAACCGCAAAGACCTCTTTAGCTTTATAGACCGCTCTTAAATCTAGACGCGTTTGCCCTGCATTTTCCCCAGTAACGGTCGTGGCAAAAGACGGATACAATTCGCCGTCCTTCATTTTGAAGCCACCCACAGCAAGTAGTTTGTTGATTTGCTCAAGAATAGATCGCGACAGTGACTCAACGCTTAAGCTTTGATCTTGTTCCCGAGAATTCCAGTAGCTAACTAAGGCAGCCCAAGAGGCCCCAATGGACTGCGCATAGACCTCTTTAATTGGCCCGGGATCTGCGTTTTCAACGATAATGTGATCTGCAGTCATTTGCAAATGCACTCGAGGGGCCTCTGCTCCACGCAGGCGTGGGTTTCCGCCAAGATTTTCATAGGCCCACTTGCTAGCCGCGCTATTTATGAAACTTACAAAATCTATATCAATGCGTCCAAGGATCAATCGTTGTTCATCGAAGCTCGCGGTGACCTTTTGTGAAATCAAGATTGGCAGTCCCCGCACTAGATTTTTGACCTGAATAGAAATCTGCTCAATGGCCTCTTTGTAAGCGGCCGCGGTGATTTCTTTTTTCAATTTTTCAATGCCATATTTTTTAATCGCTGGAAAAATTCTAAAAGTTTTAGCAAGCTCAAGGTAGGGGCTTACACACAGGCCAGAAATCAAGCACTCGATTTGTCTTGGCTTTCGCTTGAGCAAGAAATCATGGAATTCGGGCATTGGCGAAAATACTTTTTCCTGGTCTGAAGGAGAAAGTTCTTTCCAAATAAAAACCAGTAGCGACAAGGCATCGTTTGATGTTTGGATGTCCTTTAGTTTTTTGTCAACCAAGAGTCCCCATCTTAAGGATTCTTCCTGTTTATCATCCAAGACAAAACCGAGTTTCTGAATTGTTTCTTTCAGGGGGACAAGGACACCCCTAAGGTCGGTTGCTTTTTCGATTTTTTCAATTTGTCGTGGCAGCAGATCATCCAATACGGCCACTTGATTGCGCAGTTCAATAGCAAAGGCCTCTTGAACCCTTGGATCAAGGTCGCTGGTATTTACCCATCTTTGAAAAGTCTCTAAGTAGACTTTAAGAAAGCTGTAGGCCTCACGCATTGGCACAGGATTGAGTGGCCATGGGTAATTTTCAGCCGACTGACGAAGATAGCTTAAAATTTTGTCCTGCGACTGTTGAAGAAGGACAAATCCATTCTTAATCTCGGTCCGGACATAGCCCTCGGTTTCACCAACAGCGGCTTGCAAGTAGGGGCTTTGGGAAAATTGGACCTGCGAGGTGTTGTTAGGGTTTCCATAAAATGAATCAACAATATCAGTTCCAAATTTTCGAATATCGGAACGATCATTGGATTCGCCAAGAAGAATAGCCTGTTCGGCCAGCGCCAATAGATCGCTTGATAGAATGATATCTGGAATTTTTAGACTTAAAGCCGTCGCAGACTTTAACAAGGTCAGATCTAAAGCGGTATCTTGCTGTCGGGGTTGAATTTCAAATCTTGTATCTTTAAAATCGCGATTTTCTTTTTTAGGGGCACATCCGTTGCTGATGGCAAGTCCGGTTGCAAGAAATAAAAAAGTAAAAATAAATTTCAATTTTTTCATACTTGCATTCTCCTAGTAGAACATCATCAGGGTGAGCTCAGTCAAAAGCTGTCGGGGCGTGTTTTTTCCGGCAAACGTGTCCGAAATTTCCATGGAAAATTGTGCGGGAAGAACAGCTTGCCGATCAAGGTATGATTTCACAGAACTATATGAAACTTCAAACCTTGATTTTTGCGAAGTCGAGTCCGACTCAGCTGCTAGCGAATTGTAGTTTGCATTGCGCTGCCCGCTATAGCGATCTTGATCCTTAGTGCGGTACTCATAGCCTACAGCGACGCTCCAGGATTTACTCAGCTGTCTGGCCAGCGAGCTTCCGAGTATTGCAGTGCCACTAATCTGGCGTTGAACTTGCTCTTTTGTTTCGGGTCCTGGCAAAGTTTCGTTGCTAATAGGAACTCTTTTTGTCGGACGATCAGGCAAATTGTAACGGTAGCCAGCCCGACCACTGAGCGACCAGCGACCACCCAGACCACCCAACTGTTGCGAGGCAAGGAGATGATTTTCAACAGCTGTTTCGCCAAACACATCCAGGTCGGCAAGATCATCTGGATCATCCTGGGGACCAGTTGGCAAATTCAAAACCGCTTTGTAAAGTAGTGCACGATCTGCAGTGCGTGAAACTTCATACAGACTTTGAATCTGCAGATCCCCAGCAAATCGGTCGCGTCGGCTTTCAAGCGGCTTGTAGCCTTTTTTTTGCAGTTCGCTTTGAGCGGCCTCGGGCAGACTTACCGAAAGGCGACCCAAAGCTTGGTCTAAAGCTGGCGACAGGCCCCCGAATTCGCGCTTGTATGTTTCGATATTTGAGCCTTGCTCACGGATTGAGATTTTATTCTCGTAGTCGATAAATGGAATGCCAATTCCGAAGGTCCATTTCGGACTTATTCCCAAGCCAAAAGCAACGACCTGGAACTTGATTGTGGGAGCCGTTTCGAACCGCAGTTGGCCTAGACTGAGCTTGTCACCGAGTTGGCCGGAACCAAGTGAATTCAAGGCGGTAACCAAGTCACTGATCTGGGGCTCAATGCTTTTCAAAGCTGCGACATCCAACTCAATGGCATGAAGGTCGCTTAATGACAGCAAGCGCCCCTTAGAATCGTAACGGTCCTGGGCAGCAGAAACCACGCCATAGCGAAGTTGCGGACTATGCACTCGCTGTGGCAAGAGATCCGTCGAATCCATGGCCGAAAGCTTTTGCAAAACCGCAAAAGTCAGCAGAGTCAGTAAAATTTGAAGAAGGGTCATTTTGGCCACTGATTTTTCCTATACGCTAGATAGGGATCGATTAGCGAATTCTGTGCCACAATAATTCTGACAAAACGCCACCATACAAGATCTTGTGGCGTCTGGTTGTTGGGGCTGTTAAAAAAGCGGCAATTGCCGGCCTAAGCTGACTCAACCGAGAGAATTTTACATTTCTTCCCACCGAATCCCTGAGTCGCGCAAACATAGTTTAACTGTCATAAAAAATCGCAAAAATTGAAACTATATTTAACAATAATCAACACTTACGAAGTAATAATCGAAATTTTAGGTCTAGACTAACGACCAGAGTTCTTGCACAGATTCACCAGTATAGCGCATGATATTATCTTAAGAATGGCAAATATAATGCCTTCAAACCTTAAGTCCTGTCAAAAAAACCCCGAATAGAAATTGAAGTCATCACAGGCCATAGTCAGACCATAGTCAGACCATAGCGGTCTTTCCATATTTCGAAAGGGAGGTATCTATGATGAAGGGTTTACTAACATTCTTACTAGTTTTTACACTCAGTCTATTTGCGGATGCTGCAGGGAAAAAGAAACATGGCAAAAACGCCGCCAAATCGCATCATGGAAAAGTTCATAAAAAGAGCTCTCATCACAAAGTGAATAAAGCGGACCGTGAGGTTGCTTCAGCAAAAAAGAAAGTGAAAAAGAAGAAAAAGAAGGCCAAAAAGATAACTAAGCATGACAAAAAGCGAAAAGTTGCTTCAGCAAGCTCTGGCAAGAAAAAGCATAAACATAAAAAGCACTAAGTCTTACCTGCCTGTGCTTCAACAAGCACCTTGCTTCGATGCTTAAATTGCATTAGCTAGATGAAAGCATTGGTAGGTAACTCGATGGCAGATTTAGATTTTGACCCAAGTGGCGTTGCTCTTAAAAATGGATCTTTTTTTGGTCTGGATTGCTCGGCAGAACAGTCTGAAATTTTGATTCAATCGCTTCCGTGGGACGTGACGACCTCATACCGTCCGGGAACTCGTTTGGGACCGCAGGCGATCCTAGAGGCCTCCTACCAAGTCGACTTTTATACTCCATTTTTAAATGATGCTTGGAAAATGAAAATTGCGACCTTGGCATTTCCAAAGGATTTGTTGAATCACAGCCAGCAAGCCCGCACCCAAAGCGAAAAATATATTGGATTTCTTGAGTCCGGCGGAGACCTCAGCTCATCACCCGCGATGCAAGAAATTCTAATGTCTACAAATTCAGAAAATAGAAAATTGCAGAAAATATCCTACGAGCAAACCAAAAAATGGCTCAGTCAGGGAAAGAAAATAATGACAGTGGGTGGCGACCACTCGGTCAGTTTTGGTCCAATTCAGGCCTACAGCGAAAAATTTTCTGATCTCAGTGTTTTACACTTTGATGCCCATGCGGATCTTCGCAATGCCTACGAGGGTTTTGAACACTCGCATGCCTCGATCATGTTTAATGTTATGAAGTTAAAAAATATCCAAAAACTTGTGCAAGTCGGAATTCGCGATGTTTCACCCACAGAGATTGAGTTCATTGGAAGTGACGACCGGATAAAAACTTATTTTGATTGGGACCTAAAAGAGGCCGCCTTTAACGGGCGCAATTGGCACCAAGTCTGTGATGAAATGATTTCTCAGCTTAGCCAGAATGTATATATTAGCTTTGATATTGATGGCCTAGATCCAAAACTTTGTCCAAACACGGGGACTCCAGTGGCAGGTGGTCTTGAATTCGCCCAGGCCACATATCTCATTCAATCGGTTCGCCGCTCGGGGCGAAAAATTGTTGGTGCTGATTTGGTTGAAGTGGCTCCGGGCCCCGATGGTGATCAGTGGGACGGCAATGTGGGGGCGCGATTGTTATTTCAACTTTGCATCGCCATGAGTGAGCTGAAATGACGGCTACCGAAATGACGGCTACGCTGGCCGGAGGCTGCTTTTGGGGTATGGAAGATCTAATCAGGAAAATGGATGGAATTATTCGGACCACGGTCGGCTATACCGGTGGAACAACTGAAAACCCGACTTATAAAGACGTTAGCACGGGCAAAACAGGCCACGCTGAATCCATTGAAATTGAATTCGATGAAACAAAATTAAAATACGAAGAAATTTTAAGATTTTTCTTTCGCATGCATAATCCAACAACCATCAATCAGCAGGGAAATGATCTTGGCAGCCAGTACCGATCGGCAATCTTTTTTCATAGCCTCGAACAGAAAAAAATTGCCCAGCAAATTTTTACTGAAGTCGAACAATCTGGAAAATGGAAAAAACCGTTAGTTACGGAAATAACACCTGCATTGAGCTTCTATCCTGCCGAAGAATACCACCAAAACTACCTTGAAAAAAATCCAGGCGGCTATACTTGCCACTTTATAAGGGACTGAGCCCTGCCACGGATATTTAATCTGGCTATTCAATTCGTTCACTGCTGATGACGGCTCTGTCTTTCTGGAGCACTGGCTTGCAGGTTACTTTTTGCGACTGGGCGAAATACATAGTCTTGAATAAAAGGTTTTAGGTATCCCGGTAAGGCGCGACCCCCTTTTCCACAATAGTCTGAAAAAATAATATTAGCCGCTGAATTTTCCGGGAATAATAAAATTTCAGTCAGGTACAAGAAAAGTGATTCACCCAGATTTGCAAGATGAATACTGTGCAGTTGCGGGTGGCGATGACTTAAAAAATTAGATAGTTCAAAAAATTTCCAGAATACAGATTCGTTTTTTGAGAAATTATCGGCAGGACAAGGGGCTGCGAAGACCGCCTTGGTGAACTCTGGAAAATGACCGCTATTTGCAACCAGGTCCCAGAATTTCGCAAAACGATTCATTTTTTGTAAGGTCAAATAGTCCATTGATTTGGTTGAAAGTATTTGAAAAGGAGGATGATTTTGGTAAACCATTTGCCATTCTTGATCATGGCGAATGATCGGCGTCCCCTTCAGCCGTTTTAGAATACCGACTTGAATTTCGTCAGGTTTTAACTCATGCAGTTTATCAAACCCTAAGGCAAAACTTTCTAAGTTTTCCGCTGGAAGCCCAACAATTAAGTCCGCATGGGTGTGGACGCCAGTTTCTTCTGACAGAAATTTGAAATTTTCAGCAACCTTTGCGTAGTCATTCTTGCGGCTAACTAATTTTGCAACCACCGGATTCCAAGTTTGAATTCCGATTTCAAATTGCAATGCCCCATTTGGAAACAACTTTATAAGATCCCGTAGTTCGCTGGGTAATCTGTCAGGAACCATTTCAAAATGCAAAAATAGACCTAGCTCAATCCGCTCTAAGAAGAACTGCAAAATCTGACTGCTGATGGCGATGCTCAAGTTAAAAGTTCGATCGATAAACTTAAATTGCCGAGTTCCGCGCTGAATCAGCAAATCCAGATCTGCTAAAAAAGAAGCCAATGGAAAGTTGCGCACAGATTTGTCTAAAGAAGACAAACAATACTCGCACTTGTACGGACACCCACGGGAGGCCTCGATATAAATCACCCGATTTTTGATATCCGCATCAGAGTAATACCGATACGGGGATTGGATACCTAGAATATCTGGCAAAGGTCCAGAGATGAATTTGCCAGTGGGGATTGATTTCTCAATTAGTATTTTTTTACAAAATTCGCGAAAAAGAAAATCGGCTTCACCTTTAATTACGAAGTCTGCCATTTCGCAAATTTCTTGCTTTTCACTTTCGTAGCTAACTTCGGGTCCGCCCAGGACCACTAAGATCTCAGGGCAGGCCCGCTTTAAAACCGAAACCACATCCATTGTTTGCCGCGCATTCCAAATATAGACACCAAAGCCAACAATCTTCGGTCGCAATTTCAGGATATCCTCGATGATATCGCGGGGATTTTTTTCAATCGTATATTCTAAAATCTGGGTGCGATCTTGCAGATTGCCAAGATTCGCAAATAAATAGCGCAGGCCAAAAGCTGCGTGCTGATAGGTCGAGTTTAAAGTAACAAGGAGAATATCCTTTGAATTGGCTAAGTTATTCATTTCAGTAGGGTTGTTGCAGCCTCGACTTCCATCGGTCAAGTGCAAAGATTGGCAAGGCGGCCTCTGGATTGAAGTCGGAGGTAATTGAGATAATGTGCTGGATTCAGGTTTGAATTGTAAAATTTTTTAATAAGGACCATTTCAATTACTCGTTGCATGCAAGCTAACTAGTTGAAGTGGCCCTGCGCAACTGTTGCATGACAATTCATCTATAAAAATGACCTATGAATTTCATTTGAATAATTAATTGTTCAATTTATGTGTTCACGACTATTTTTAATTTCAAGGAGGTTCAATATGAAAATGAAAGTCGTCCAGCAGAATTTAGAAAAGTCGGATTTCATCGAGGCAATAGTTGCTGAAAAAATCGAAAGGGTTCTGGAAAAATTTCCAGAGTTCTCGAAGGCCTCCGCCACTATTAGCATATCGATGGAAAATTCACACGAGCACAGCCGCAAGGACCATTTCAATGTGAAGTTAGTCTTAGTGGGTGCCCACAAGCGACCCTTTGTGATTCACAAAGCGGCAGCGAACCCATACGCGGCGGCAGCAATATTGGCAGATCGGCTTTTGCATTTTCTTAGCCGAGCAAATGATAAGATTCGAGTCAAACGAAGGCATCTTGCCCAAGTGACCAAGCACAAACAAAAGTGGCTTCACTATCTTGAAGCGGCCTAAAATTATCCCATCTCAAGAGGGGCGAAGGCCCCTCTTTCTTTACTGTAAGCGTAATTATGACCCGAGGGCCTTCAAGATGAGGTCAGCTGTCGAGTGATTGCAAGCCATTGGGATATCGTAGACCGCTGCGATTCTGAGCAAGGCTTTGACATCAACATCGTGAGAATGAGGCGACAAAGGATCCCAGAAAAAGATAACCAAGCTGATTTTACCTTCAGCGATTTGTGCACCAATTTGTTGGTCTCCGCCAAGGGGTCCACTTTTAAAAAGTTTTACTTTTAGATCGACTTCATTTTGTAAGCGACGCCCGGTGGTCCCGGTGGCGCAAAGGCTGTGTTTTGCAAGTAACTGCCGATGGCGCTTGGCCCAAGTTACCATTTTGTCTTTTAAGTTATCGTGGGCAATCAAAGCGATTTTCAGTGTGGTCATAGTTTAACTATAGCTTAAAACAAAAAACCCTCTATGGACAGAGGGTTTTTGTAAACATAGGTTTTGCGATAGAAATTATTGGCCGCTGAATTCACTTGCTGTTCTTTGCAATTCAGTTGTCATGGTCTCGATTCTTAAACGTTGATTGTAAACCGTTTGCGTTTCGATTGCCGACATGACTCGGTCTTGTGAAATACTTTTCATAATACCCAGCTGTTTCACTTCAGTGTCAGCTTGCATTGTCCACACACCCGTATTGGTGTAGCCGTAACCCAAGACACCGCCCGGAAGAGCAGTCAAATTGTTACCAACTGTGTTTGCTGAGTATTTTGCTGGATTTCGACCAACAATATTCAGGTAAACCGTGTCGCAGTTATTTGAAGCTTCGCAGTTAAAGGTCATTTCAAGCCCCAAGACGCCATTCGAGGTAATGGAACCCGGTGTACTCATTGCAAAAGTTAAGCAAGTTCCATTAACCAGAACTTCGGCAAAAATTCCGTAGGTGCCGACTTGGTAATTGTTGCCTCCGTTTGCTGGCGCACAACCAGATGAAGGTATATAGCCTTGCATACCATTGACGTAGCCGCTTGCTGATCCGTTGCCATAGCCGGTTGCATATCCATTGTTGTATCGATAGATTCGATAAACACGAATACTGTAGGCTAGACCTTCAAGGGTTGAATTCGATACAACGCTGGGTCCTTCGATGGCGACATTGCCTTTAGTGGCTAGTCTTACATCATCAGAGCTTTTGCGTCCGCAGGCGATCATCAATGAAGACACGCAGCTGACTATTGCCAATGATAAAAATAATTTTCCTGACCAATTCATAATAACCTCGCTTTGCTTTCACAGAGATAGCAAAGCAAGCCTTAGACCATCACATGCCAATCCATTGAGTTAGATCGCATGGGTCCCTAGCTATTTGAAATTTATGATGATTTCTGTGGTGGCTGCCAGAAGCTGAGGCTGTCTCATTTTAAGACATTGGGGTAAAATTGAAGGAAGTTACAATTTAGGCCTGCAAGTGTATAAATTTGGAACATCAAAAAATTAGAACATCGCAAGGTTTTGGTAGATCAATACCACAGAGGCCAAAGCTAAGGCCGAAAGGTAGAGTATCTGTCTTGCCATTTTATAGTCCTCCATCTTCAGTACCTATACTATCGTCTAGTTGCTGGCTGGACTTTAGTTTAATCTTCTGGACGAGTTGATTTCGAACGAACCACGATGAAACGCTTTTCAAAACCCAGCGTTTTTCTTGGACCCTACAAGGCCTTTGGCCAGGGGTGTGAATTCTAAATTGAGAATTTGAAATTAATGCCTACTTCACAACGAACATGGATTTAGAGAACTCGCCCTTTAGGGATCCCGGATCATTGCTGGTCTTTAGCCCTGCAACCCGCCAGTAATAGGATTTCCCGGTCTGTAAGCCACTCATGTTGTATTCGGTTGCCTTCAATAGAGGTTCATTTTTTACCAGCCATTTGAAGTTCGCGTCTTCTGCGACTTGAAATAAATAAGCATCAGCTTGATCTGCGGCTTTCCATTTCAAAAGGACAGAATCTGTAACACTTGCAAACCAAGCCGGTTCTATGATTTCAGTTCGTCCTGGACGAGTGGTTTTATCAGAGTCCATAATTTTGGGCGGATAAAGGGGTTTCCAAACACGTTTTACCTCGGTTGCGTGAGGTGTTGATTCCTTGGCGAAAATTGGCAAAGCAAGAAGGACTGCAATTATCATATTCAACATGACGGGTTCCTTTCAAATTTCAAAAGAAGATCTAGTTTATTGAAAATGCCTGCTGAACTCAATAGATGGGTTGTAGAAGATTTAGAGTTTCTGGGGTGTGTTAGGTTCCGCTTGAAGTTCAAGACGAAAATATGGTAGGGGTGTGGCTGGCATTTCAGATGATCGCTCGGGTGGTTTTGGTACGTTGATTCACCAACCGAGAGGAAAGTCCGGACTCCGCATGGCGACGTAGGGGGTAACGCCCCTCCTTCTTGAAAAGGTCAGAAATGGGATTGAAGCCTTTACAGGCAACAAAATCATAGCTGGCAGCAAAAGAAGAGGAACAGTGGAACAGAGAGAATGTCCAGGGCATTGAGCTCAAGGTCGGGAACGGGAGACCTCGAGGGAGCCGCTGGAGTGAAAACAGCCAAACTCTACGTGGAGCAAGATCAAATAGGAAGACATAGAAAGCGCGGCTAGCGCAGAGTCTTCGGGTCAGATCGCTTGAGGGAGCCAGCAATGGCTCTCCTAGAGGAATGGTCATCAAGGTTTGTGGGTTTTGGGCCCATGGACTGGACAGAATCCGGCTTATCGATTTGCCAAATACCCAAAGCTACGAAGCCCTCATCGCAATAACGGTGAGGGTTTCTTTTTACAAATCCAAATGGCCCAGTAATTAGTTCATAAACCCTTGTATGGATTACTGATTGAGTCCCTTTTCCGTAGGTCCTTCTAGAAAAGCCATCAAAATTAGGATATTTAGTCACCTGCTAAAGAAACGAGAAATCCATGATATCCTTTGCCGATTTGAATTTAAGTCCCGAGCTGCAAAAAGCCATCAGCGATTTAAATTATGAGCAACCAACACCGATTCAAATTCAAGCTTTACCAATACTGTTAGGTGATCCAACCGATTTTGTAGGCTTAGCAGCCACCGGCACAGGAAAAACTGCGGCTTTTGCAATTCCAATCATTGAACAAATCGATCCTGAGAATAAATCCGTACAGATTTTAATTTTAGTGCCCACCCGAGAGCTTGCTTTACAAGTAGCTGGGCAAATTGATCTATTGGGAAAATACAAAGGGATTAAGTCCGTTGCCATTTATGGCGGTGTTGAATACGCCGAGCAGAATCGAAAAATTCAGCAAGGTGCGACGATTGTTGTTGGAACTCCGGGGCGTGTGGTTGACCATCTACAAAAAAAATCAATCAAACTTGAAAACTTAAAAACTGTTATTTTAGATGAAGCTGATGAAATGATGTCGATGGGCTTTCGCGATGAATTGGAAACAATTCTTGCTGCTATCCCACGAAAGAATGCACAAACTTGGCTGTTTTCTGCAACCATGGAAAAAGATGTACGCCGAGTTGCAGACACCTACTTGCGCAATCCGAAACAGGTGCAGATTAACAAGACCGACGTAATTCCCTCGACGATCAAGCAGCTTTACTACATTGCCCGTGAATCAGATAAAGCCGAGATTCTTTGCAAGCTGATTGATACAGCCGACCATTTCTATGGTCTTATTTTTTGTCAGACTAAGAATCTAGTTAGCGATTTAAGCCTTTATTTATCTGAACGCGGATATCGAGTGGATAGCTTGCATGGTGATAAAGACCAAGAGTCCCGAGAAAGAACTATGCGCGCCTTTCGCGAACGCCGCGTGAGTATTTTGGTGTGCACCGACGTCGCATCGCGGGGTCTTGATGTTAAAGACATTACCCACGTGGTAAACTATTCTATTCCCCGCGAGCTTGAAAGCTACATCCACCGTATTGGGCGGACGGCCCGTAGTGGCAAGGCAGGCTTTGCCTTGAGTCTAATTACCCCGGCCTACCGACGTTTGATTTTGGATTTAGAGAAAATTACCAACAGTCGGATCGAAGAAGGTCAGATTCCAACTCGCAAAGAAATTGGCGTTAAAAAAATATCAAAACTATTGACGACATTTCAAGACCAAGACGACTTTGTTCGCGCCCAGTTATTATTGGACGAGAATTGGAAAAAAGCTTTGGCAGGACTAACTTCAGAAGAAGTGGCCGCGCGCTTTTTAACCATGACCTACCCAGAAATATTTATTGATAAAACTGCAACACAAAATTCAGCTCGTAGGTCGTCGCTATCCGATAACCAGGTTGCTGGTCGACCCTTGGCTAGCTCTGAACCTGGTGAAAATCGCCGCAGCGAAGAGCGCCCCGATCGGCGGGGAAATCTGCGGGCGGGTTATCGTGAAGCTAAACGCGCAGATCGTAAGTATGGCGCCAGGAATGGTCGCCGAGCGGGTGGTCCAAGCGATGGCAGTCGCGGAAGTTTCGGCAGCCGCTAGTGATTCATATTCAAAGTATAGTTAAGCAGTTCGGCGAAAAGATTCTTTTCGACAATGCAGATGGACACATTGGTCATCGCTCAAAGGTTGCGTTAATTGGACCCAATGGGGCCGGTAAAACCACTTTGATCAAGATGATTCTTGGGCTTGATTCCCCAGATACAGGTCAAGTCACCAAAGCCAATCACCTTGCTATCGGCTATCTTTCGCAGGAAGTTCCGCGATTATCTGGGCGGAATGTTTTGGACGAAGTCATGCGCCTGGATGGACGTCGCGAGGTCTTAAAGCAAGCGCAGAAAGAATTCGAAGACATCTTTTCCCAAGATCCAGATCGCCTTTCCGACAAGCCCGATGAATTAGAACGCTATGGCCGAATCTTAGAGGAATTAGAACAGCTTGACGAATACCGTTTAGAGTCCCGGGCAAAAACAATTTTGCAAGGTATGGGTTTTCAGCAGACAGATTTTAATCGATCCTTAAGTGAGTTCAGCGGCGGTTGGCTGATGCGTGTGGCTTTGTCGCGAATTCTTTTAATGGAACCGGATCTTTTATTGTTGGATGAGCCCACCAATCATCTGGACCTGGAATCTTTGCTTTGGTTAGAAGAATTTTTACGAGCCTTCCGTGGGGCGATTTTGGTTATCAGCCATGATCGTGCTTTTTTAAATCGCATTGTCAGTGAAGTTCTTGAAGTTGATCAAAAGCGACTTTGGAGCTATCGCGGTAATTTGGATGCCTATGTGGTGCAGAAAGAAGAACGCCTAACGGTCTTGCGCTCGCAGTATGCCGGCCAACAAGCCAAAGTCGCAGAAATCCAAGCTTTCGTTAAAAGGTTTGGCGCAAAAGCAACCAAGGCCAGGCAAGCACAAAGTCGTCTCAAGCAGTTAGAAAAAATGGATCTGATCGAACTTCCAGATGCCATGTCGTCAGTTCGTTTTCGTTTTCCACCGGCTTCACACAGCGGCAAAGAAGTCGTAATTGTCAAAGACGCTGCTTTTTCATTTAAAGATAAAAAAGTCTTTCGCGATTTGAATTGGGTCATAAAACGAGGGTCACGCACGGCCATCGTCGGTGTCAATGGCGCGGGAAAGACAACCTTATTGCGGATGATTGCCCAAACCTTGCGCCCAACTTCGGGTGAGGTTCGCATTGGGCACGAAGTGAAAGTTGGCTATTATGCACAGATGCAGGCAGAAACTTTAGAGCCAAAAAAATCCATATTTGATGAACTTCAAGATGTCGCGCCGACCATGCCAATTGCCCAAGTCCGTGCGATTGCGGGAGCTTTTTTATTTTCAGGTTCCGCTGTGGAAAAGCGTTGCTCTGTTTTATCAGGTGGTGAAAAAGCCCGTGTTGCCTTGGCAAAACTTCTTTTATCACCGTCAAACTTTCTAATTCTGGATGAGCCCACTAACCATCTGGACGCAGATTCCAGGGAAGTCTTGCTCGAGGCCCTGCAGGGCTATGACGGAACTTTGGTTTTGGTAAGTCATGACCGAGAGTTTATGGCGCCACTTGTAGATACGGTTCTAGAAATCTCAAAGTCCGACGAGGGCTCCTTGGTCAATCAGCTACTTGGTGGCTACGAAGATTACCTTGAACGCAAAACCCGAGAGGTCGCCGACAGCATAAAAAACACCAAAGAAAATACAAAGTCGCAAAAGCCCACCGACCGATCTGCTGAAGCAGAAGCTTTAACAGCGCCCGAATTTAAGACCCAGCCATCGAACAATCAGCGCCGCAGTTGGGAACGCGAAAGAAGCCATCTTGAGAATGAAATTTCAAAGCTAGAAGTCGAACAAACTCAGTGCCAGACAATACTGGCTGATGACAAGACCTACCAAGATAAAGCCAAAACCGTAAATCTGATTCAGCGTCAAAAAGAAATCGAACAGCTTCTAACGGTTAAAATGGTGCGCTGGGAAGAACTTTGCCGCTGGCTCAGTTGATACTGCAAATTATTTTCTTTGCGCTAAGACAAACAGTTCTTTGCCACTGCGTTCTGGTATTGATTTTTTCCATCGACGCCATTCTAGAGTTCTGAATTTGTTTTTAAGACGTTCGCGTATTTCCCACTCTGTCGCACCAAACGGAGCGGCTTCTTTGCGTTCCATGGTAAAGAAAATGCCCATCAAAAAACCAGAAGGGATCAGTAGGCGACTCCAAAGATCAACCAGGCTTTTTCGTTGGGTGGGATTTACTGCGCAGAAACAAGTGTGTTCAAAAATCAAATCAAACTGTCCATGCATCTCTGAGGGAAGTTTAAAAATGTCAGATTCAATCCACTTGATATTACTTAAATTCGCATACTTCTTTTTCGCACTATTGATAGCTTCTGGAGCAAAATCGACGGCCGTAACAACATGGCCGCTTTCGGCAAAAAAAGCAGCATCGTTTCCCGTGCCACACCCTAAAACCAAAATACGAGAGCGCGGCAGCTTCAGTTTTGGCAGATTATCAATCAAGGCGGGTGCCGGCTGGTTAAGCTCCCAACCATCACCACCAGTTTGATAGGCTTGACTCCATCTTTGAGGTTCCTGAAATTGAGGTCGGGACTCAAAGTAAGCTGGGATTTTGTAGGTCCGGCCCTCGAAGGTAATGGACTCGTCATCAAATTCTTGCAAAAGATTAAAAAACTCATCTTGTGCATTTCTAGACATTACAAAAGGGATCTTTTTTTCTTTTGTATATCCATGAAAGCGATCCCATTCGTCTAAAGATAGGGACTCGATTGGAAATTCAAACGACAATTGGTAAGGTAAATGGATCAGCCATTTATCGCCGAGCTGTTCAATTTCATCAGCAACGTAGGGTTCGTCAAAGGCCTCGACAATCATGGATTCATCATTGACCACGGTCATAAATGCGCCGTTTTCAGCGAATCGAATATTATTTAGTACTTCAAAGCCGAAATCTTCATCTTCGACCCGAATGCTGCCCTGACGAGGAAATCCTTCTTCATCAATAGTGATGCTGCGTTCGGGTAGATTTGCTAGTGGGAGGTCGATGGGGGACTCTCTTTTTTGGGCTCGGCATTTTTTAAAGAATCGGCTGTAATAGTAAGACCTTCTTCAAAAATAATTGCGTCTGAGGTTGTCTTTACTTTGGCGACCACCCAGCGATCAGACCCACTGCCATCTTGGCCACCACGTTCAAGATCTGCATGGCCTTTGATTTGCGAACTGAACTTTTCACCATCCGTTGAATCCTTGTAGGAATACAAGAAGTGTGCAGTCACTCGGCCGTTATTTAGGGATTCGGTCCAAATTTTGTCGACCACAATGTCATTGGCTGCAGGACGCTTTGCTTTAACCGTTTCGATGATAATCGCTGCTAGCTTCTCTTGAATGCCAGCATGCGTCTCGAATGGAACAGAATTTTTTTGATGAATCAAATTCCACGACCAGATTAGGGCTCCGATGAATACGATCAAACTAACCAGGCTCGAGAATTTCATGTGTCAACCTCCGCAAAATATCTTAAAGCGGTTGCAGGAAAGTTCCTTGAATATCACGCCGATATTCGCTTTATTGCTATAACTATGACATTGCGTGATTTTCAACAGGACTTCAATAAGAACTTCAGCAAGATATCCAATCTTCTTGAGGAGATAGCCACTGATTTTACCGAGCAAATGGACTCTTCAAGGTTGAAACAAAATTTAAACTCTGCGTTAGATGTGCTTCGCAGTTTTTCCCGGTGCCTAGGATTTCGGGTCAGTCTTTTAAACGCACGAAATATTGAAGTCATTGTTCCGCGAAAAGCTCGAGTTTTGGAAAATGGAAATTACTCTGAGGGTGCGCTGATCGCTGTCGGAATCGAGGCCGCGCGGCTTCTGTGGCAAAGAAATGGTCCGAATAATGCGAGGGATTTTCAAGTTCAAGCTGCCAGTTGGAAGTTGTTGAAGGATATAAAAAGCGAAGTTGTTGTCCGTATCGAGCTTTCTGAATTGGCCAGGGAAACGGCCTTGGCTGAACTTAGTAAAAATCAAAAATCTTTTCTTGAACTTCAAGCTCAGTATTTTGATGCAGATCAACTTGCAGCTCAGTTGGCGATGGAAATAAGTCTAACCAGTGGTGAATTTCTGGAGTGGAAATAAATTATGGAAGAGATTCGTTCTGAAATAAGTAGCTCAACAAAGGAATTTAAAGACAATCAAGAGCATATGCAGGCCCTTGTGAATCTTTGGCGCGAACGAACTGCATCGGTTAAGCAGGGTGGCGGTAAGGATGCACAAGAAAAGCATAAAGGCCGCGGAAAACTGACCGCGCGTGAACGAGTTGAAGCCTTACTTGATCAAGGAACTTCATTTCTTGAGTTCTCGACTTTAGCAAGCTGGGACATGTATGAGGGGTCAGCGCCTGGTGCCGGAATAATTACTGGTATCGGCGTGGTGTCGGGAACAGAATGCCTAATTGTTGCAAATGATGCCACGGTTAAGGGCGGAACTTATTTTCCGATGACAGTAAAGAAGCACCTGCGCGCACAGGAAATTGCTTTTGAAAATGGTTTACCCTGCATTTATTTAGTTGATAGCGGCGGAGCCTTTTTACCACTTCAAGCTGAAGTCTTTCCCGACCAAGATCACTTTGGCCGGATCTTTTACAATCAAGCTAGGATGTCCGCAGCCGCTATCCCACAGATCTCAGTGGTAATGGGTTCGTGCACAGCTGGTGGGGCTTATGTGCCAGCCATGAGCGATGAAAATGTCATCGTTAACGAAAATGGGACAATATTTTTAGGTGGACCACCGTTGGTAAAGGCTGCAACCGGCGAGGAAGTCTCTGCTCAAGATTTGGGTGGGGCCTCGATTCACTGTGAGATTAGCGGAGTTACAGACCATTTCGCAGAGAACGACGAGCATGCCATCGCCATTGCAAAAAATATTGTCGCGCATTTAAACAAACGCAAAGCTGTGCAATTAAAAACGCTGAAATCGCAAGAGCCACTTTATGATGCCAAAGAAATTTATGGAATTGTCTCTAAAGATAGCCGTGTCCCCTATGACGTGCGCGAAATTATCGCGCGTTTGGTAGACGGCAGTCGCTTTCATGAATTCAAAATGAATTATGCAAAAACAATTGTTTGTGGATTTTCTCATATTTGGGGAATGCCAGTCGGAATTATTGCAAACAACGGTGTTCTGTTTTCTGAAAGTGCACTGAAGACGACTCATTTCATTGAGCTTTGCGAGCAGCGCGAAATTCCGTTGTTATTTTTGCAGAATATTACCGGATTCATGGTCGGCCAAAAGTATGAAAATGAAGGAATTGCAAAACACGGTGCTAAAATGGTCATGGCAGTTGCCAATGCCCATGTGCCCAAGTTTACGGTGGTTATCGGTAGCTCTTACGGCGCTGGTAACTACGGGATGTGCGGACGCGCTTTTAATCCGCGGCAACTGTGGATGTGGCCAAATTCAAAGATTGCCGTAATGGGTGGCGAACAAGCGGCTAATGTTTTATTAACCGTCAAGATGGATCAACTAGCAACTCGGGGGGAAATAATGAGCCCCGAGGCTCAGGCGGATTTCAAACGGCCTACTCTTGAAAAATATGAACGGGAAAGTTCTTGTTACTATTCGACAGCTCGGATGTGGGACGACGGGATTATTGATCCTGCTGATACGCGCCGGGTAATTGCTTTGGGTATTGCCGCTAGTCTCAATCGGGACTGGGGTGTGGCTAAACAGGGCGTCTTAAGGATGTGATGAATGCTGCTAAAATTTTCTGAGCATAAAAATATTGCGACCGTGTGCCTCAATCGTCCAGAGGTGCACAACGCTTTTAATAACGAATTGATCGCTGAGTTAACACAGGTATTTTCTGAATTGTCGTTGCGCAAGGATATTCGCGCCATCGTTCTGCGTGGCCAAGGCAAATCATTTTGTGCTGGTGCCGATCTGCAGATGATGCAGGCAACAAAACAATTTTCTATCCAGCAAAATCAACAAGACGCAAACGCTTTGTTTTCGATGTTTGAGGCCATCGCGGAATGTCCGCTTCCTATCATTGGCGTGGTGCATGGAGCGGCCTTTGGCGGAGCGCTTGGTTTGATTTCAGTCTGTGATGTTGTAATTTGTGAAGAAAAAACTAAGGTCTGCTTCAGTGAAGTCAAATTGGGACTAGTCCCAGCTGTAATCAGTGGTTTTGTTCTTAAAAAATCTAGCTACGGGAAAGTAGCTCCGTGGATGCTTTCGGGAAAGATGATGACCGCTCAGGATTGCTTTTTGCTGGGCTTAGTCCATGAGATTGTGCCCGAGTCGCAATTGCAAGCGAAGCTGCAAGACTGGTTGGCTGTATTTCAAGAGTGTGGACCCGAGGCCGTCCGTGAAACCAAGAAATTAATTGCAAAAATTGGTGATTTGAATTGGACCGAGGTCCGGCAAAAGTCAGTACTTGCGATTTCTGAAAAGCGAGTTGGCGTTGAAGGACAAGAGGGTTTGCAAAGCTTTTTAGAAAAACGCCCCCCTAGCTGGAGAAATTCATGAGGTCGCTGAACGGAAAAATAAATAGAATTGCCATCGCAAATCGGGGCGAGGTCGCCGTTCGCATTATTCGCGCCTGTGATGAAATGGGAATTGAAACTGTACTGTTGCATTCCGAAGTCGATATCGGCACCCGAGCCTATCGACTAGCGACAAAAAAAATCTGTGTCGGACCGGCTTCCAGTAGCGAAAGCTATTTGAATATTCAAGCCAATATTGATGGTGCCATAGCTGGTGGTGCCCAGGCGATTCATCCGGGTTTTGGTTTTCTTTCTGAAAACGCTGATTTTGCCGAAGCCTGTGAAAAGCACGGGCTCATTTTTATTGGTCCGTCGCCGCAGGCGATGCGCAGTCTTGGCGACAAAGTAAGTTGCAAAGCAATTGCAAGAAAATTGGGTTTTCCTCTTGTGCCTGGTTACGAGGGCGAAAATCAAGATTTGGAATTTTTACTTGATGCTGCTGAAAAAATTGGTTTTCCCGTCATTGTCAAAGCGGCTGCTGGCGGCGGTGGCCGTGGGATGAAAATTTTAACAAATCGGGCTGAGGCCAAAGAGTTAATTGAATCGGCCAAGCGTGAGGCCCTGTCGGCATTTGGCTTGGCGACTGTTTTTTTGGAAAAATATTTGGATCAGGCCAAACACATTGAATTTCAAATTTTCGGAGATGCCACTGGCCGGGTGATTCATCTTTACGACCGTGAATGCTCGGTGCAAAGGCGACATCAAAAAATTATTGAAGAAGCTATTTGCCCTTCGCTTTCAGTCGATCTACGGCGGCAAATGGCAGAAACCGCGACAGCGCTGGCCAGTCATGTTGGCTACAAAGGTGCCGGCACGGTTGAGTTTTTACTGCAACAGGGAAATTTTTATTTACTAGAGGTTAACACTCGTCTTCAGGTTGAACACACAGTGACCGAAGAAGTTATCGGCGTTGATTTGGTCAAAGCTCAAATTTTGACCGCAATGGGTGAACCCGCTTTTGATGAGCGTCAACCGATGATTCCCCGTGGTCATGCGATCGAGTGCCGCATCTATGCTGAAAATCCCTATTTGGGCGGAATTCCTAGCACAGGTAAATTAGGAAAAGTTTTTTGGCCTGAAGGTCCCGGTCGACGTTTTGAATTCGGCTTCGAAGAAGGTGACGAGGTCACCATGTTTTATGACTCGATGATCGCAAAAGTCATTGTTTGGGATGAATCTCGAATCCGGGCTATTCAAAAAATGAAACAAGTTCTTAAAGAATCTATTATTTTTGGAGTCCATACTAATATTCCTTTTTTGTTAGAAATTCTTTCCCATCACGAGTTTATTCAAGGAACCATGACGACCCGTTTTATCGATCGATATTTTAATGAACCCTTAAAGCCCCCGCAGTTTTCCGAGTTGGATCAATTGATGGCAGCGCAAGTTAAAAAATTAGTAAGTCCGCAAATCGAGTCGCTCAGTGCAGGAATTGAGTTTATCAGCCCCTGGAGTTCTTTTTGGAGGGGAGTCTGATGCGGGTTGAGTTGGAATACCAAAATCAAATTTTCAACGCTGAAGCGCAGTCGGTCAATGGACACTTATGGATTCACTTTCAAGGTCGAATTTGGAAGATTGAAAATGATAAAAAATTATTTGGAAAAACCGCTGCCACTAAGGCCTCGAACGGTGAAATTTTAGCGCCAATGCCAGGCAAAATAACAAAAATCTTAAAATTTGTTGGTGACCAAATTAGGATTGGCGAAGCCGTCTTAGTCATGGAAGCGATGAAAATGGAATACACGATGAAGGCAGATTCCGATGGAGTTCTTGAGTTCGTCAAGTGCCAGGCTGGCGAGCAAGTTGGATTGGGAAAGCTATTGGCTAAAGTTAAAAAGGCCGAGCCCAGCGGGTCAGATTCTATGAGGTCCGAGCCCAAGCCGCCGGATTCCAAGAGGCCGGAAAAAGGACAAAAGCCGTGAAATCCGTAAAGATCGTCGAAGTTGGGCTTAGAGATGGCCTGCAAAATGAAAAGGTGAATATATCTGCGCAGGTTCGCATTGAGGCCGCCTACAAAATGATTCAGGCAGGTCTGTTGCGCCTTGAGGTTGGCGCATTTGTTAGACCCGACCGCGTCCCACAAATGGCCGGATCCATCGAGGTCGTGTCGACTTTGGTGGCAGCCCAGGCCAAGGGAAAGATCGCTAGCGAAGTTGGATTATCTGCTCTGGTTCCGAACGAAAAGGGTATGCAAGATGCTTTGCGCTCTGGCGTGCAGGAGATCGCAATTTTTGCGTCTTGTTCGGAAACGTTTTCACAAAAAAATATCAATTGCTCGATCGAGGAAAGTTTTGAGCGATTTGCACCTATTGTTAAGATTGCGAAGCAGAAGAAAATTAAAGTACGCGGATATCTTTCGACTTGTTTTGCTTGCCCCTTCGAGGGGCCCATTTCCGAAAAAGTTGTATTAAAGATGGCTCAGCGTCTGCATCGCATGGGATGTTTCGAGATTTCGATTGGTGACACCATCGGGGTTGCGACACCAAATGAAGTTATTAGCTTGTTTAAAAAGCTAAAAAAAGTCCTGTCACTTAAAAAAATAGCGGGCCATTTTCATGATACTCGCGGCACAGCCATTGCTAATATCTTTGCCGCTTATAGTTTAGGAATAACCACCTTTGACGCAAGTCTAGGTGGTCTTGGTGGTTGCCCATATGCACCAGGTGCTGCTGGCAATGTTGCAACAGAGGACGTCGTGTATTTGTTTGATCGTATGAAAGTACCAACCGGCATTGATCTTAATAGTTTAATTGAGCTGAATCATTGGATGGGAAAACAATTAGGAAAGACCTTGCCGTCAAAAGTTGGCCAGGCAGGATTATTCAGACCAAAAAAAGGATAGATAATGAGACTCTCAGATATTTCAATTAAGAATCCGGTATTTGCTTGGATGCTAATGGCGGCATTAATTATTTTCGGGGCCATTAGCTTTTCGCGGATGGGCGTAAGTCAGCTTCCAGATGTCGATATGCCCGTTATTAATGTGTCCGTGTCCCTCGAAGGGGCTGCCCCAGAAATAATGGAGACCACCGTTGTCGACCCCATTGAAAATGCACTTTCAACAATTGAAGGTGTTAAGTCGATAAGTTCGTCAAGTAAAACGGGGGCTGCCAATGTCACAGCAGAGTTCGTTTTAGAAAAGAATATCGATACGGCTTTGCAAGAGGTGCAAAATAAAATTGCACAGGCACAGCGTCTGTTGCCTAGGGACATGGACCCTGCCGTGATTACCAAGACCAATCCTGATGATCAACCCATCATGTGGTTGGCGATGACTTACGAAAAAGATGATCTCAGATTTATGATGAAATATGCCCGCGACTTTTTACGCGACCGATTCACCTCAATTCCAGGTGTTGGTGACATTTTTTTAGGTGGTTACGTTGATCCAGCGCTTAGGGTGTGGGTTCAGCCCGATAAGCTATTAAAGCACAATACTTCAGTTACTGACGTCATCGATGCCATCAGTAGCGAGCACTCTGAGTTGCCGGGTGGATTTATTGAGCATGGAAATCGCAATTGGAATGTTCGCACCATGGGCGAAGCCAAATCCGTCGAAGAGTTTCGTAATCTTGTTGTTAGCCGTCGCGCTGGCAGGACGACCACCGATCCAAGCCGAATTCTGAGATTAAATGATTTGGCTCGTGTTGAAGAGGGCCTTGATGAGGTTCGTCGCTTGTCGCGTTTCAATGGAAAGCCTGCTTTAGGCTTGGGCATTAAAAAACAGCGCGGATCAAATGCTGTCGCCGTGGCCAAAGCAGTCAAATTGAAATTGGAAGAGATTCGCACCATGCTGCCACCAGGAATGGCGGTTCAAGTTAACTTTGACAGCACCCGTTTTATCGAGGACTCGGTTCGTGAGTTGAACAAGCACCTATTGTTGGCTGTTCTGTTGACCTCGCTGGTATGTTGGATTTTCTTAGGCAGTTTTTCAGCTACGTTTAATATTTTGTTGTCAATTCCAACCTCGATTGTTGGCGCTTTTACGGTTTTATACTTTGCTGGATTTACCTTAAATACTTTTACCTTACTAGGACTTACGCTGGCGATTGGAATTGTGGTCGATGATGCGATCATGGTTTTGGAGAATATTTTTCGTTACAATGAAAAAGGTCGCGGCAAAATCGAATCAGCGATAATCGGCGCAAGAGAAATTGCTTTTGCTGCCATGGCGGCATCGGTTGCGGTCATAGCGATCTTTTTGCCCGTGGCCTTCATGAAGGGGTTTATCGGAAAATATTTTTTACAGTTTGGTGTGACAATTTCGGTGGCCGTACTTTTGTCTTTGATTGAGTCTTTAACAATTACTCCGATGCGATGTGCTGGTTTTGTCACTAATACTGAAAGAACTACGAAATTAGGAAAAGCCTTTGATCGCATGATGGATTCGTTGCGGAAGAAATATCAATCCGCCCTGGGTTGGAGTTTAACTCATCGCTGGAAAGTTTTGTTTGGGTCTCTAGTTTTTGTTGCAGGATCGTTTTATTTGCTTAAATTTTTGCCTTTTGAAATGTCCCCGGCTCAGGATCAAAGCATATTTTTGGTCCGGCTGCAGACTCCGGTCGGGAGTTCGCTATCCTACACCAATGCACAAACAAGAAAGGCAGAAGAGTGGTTATTAAGTCGACCCGAAGTGAGTTTAGTTTATGCAGCCATCGGTGGGTTTAGTGGTGGAATTGCTGATTCAAATATCAGCATGATGTTTGTCACGATGAAGCCCTTTAAGCAGCGCGGAATCGATCCGGTTTCTGGAAAAATTTTGAGTCAGCAAAACTTTATGCTGGTCGCTAGGGAAAATATCGCGAAAATTCCGGATTTGAAACCGTTTCTGCAGGATCTTTCGATGCGGGGATTTTCAAGTGGCCGGGGTTTTCCAATTGAATTCGTGGTTATGGGACCAGATTGGCAAAAGCTTTCAGAAATATCGACTAAAATTACTGATGCGATGAAGGCAAGTAAAATGATGGTCGACGTCGATTCAAATTATCTTCTGGGTATGCCTGAAATTCAAATTCAACCTGATCGCAAGCAAGCTGCTTTTCATGGAATTAGCGTCCAATCTATTGGTCGGACGGTCAATTCTTTGATCGGTGGTGTCCGTGTTGGGCAATATGCAAAAGATGGGCATCGCTATGATATTCGAGTTCAAGTCGAAAAAAAGGATACTCCTGAAAAAGAGATCGAACGATTAACGATCGGCAATGCTTTGAACAATTTGATTCCGATTTCTGCGGTTGTGGAAAAGCGCGAAACAAAAAGTCTGCAGTCCATTTCGCGAATCAATAGGCAGCGGGCGATTTCGATTTATGCCAATATGTTACCCGGGGTTTCTCAGGCGACAGCGATGGATTTTGTCATGGCCACAGCTAAAAAGCATTTAGAGCCCGGCTATATGGTTGATCAAGCCGGTGGATCCAAAGGATTTAAAGAAACCGGATCGAGTTTGATTTTCGCCCTCATTATGGGTTTTATCGTTGCTTATATGATTTTAGCATCACAGTTTAATTCGTATCTGGATCCGGTTGCGATTTTGATGGCGTTGCCCTTTAGTTTTACCGGTGCTTTCATCGCCTTATTAGTAACTGGACAGTCGTTGAATATGTTTTCGATGATTGGTTTGTTGCTTCTGATGGGGATCGTAAAAAAGAATTCCATTTTATTGATTGAATTTGCAAATACCGTTCGTCAGCGCCTGAATTGCAATGCTGATACCGCTTTGATGGAGGCCTGTCCCATTCGTTTGCGTCCGATTTTGATGACTTCGTTTGCCACAATTGCCAGCGCAATTCCATCGGCCCTGGCTTTCGGTGCGGGGTCAGAAACAACCAAACCCATGGCAATGTGTTTGATTGGCGGGGTCAGTGTTTCTACGCTGCTCACACTTTTTGTAGTTCCCGTTGTCTATTCACTAATGGACAGAATGAAGAGTCGCACGGCAGCCCAGGCCAACGTAAAGAAAGCATTCACTTCTGTTGGTAGCGAGGGTCTAGAGGCCTAGCCGCAGATCTGTAAATCGAGGTGGCCTTGTGGCTAATTATTCCAGCTTCGGGACGGGCCGTCCTGGCCCTCACGCGGCCAGAATACGGCATCCAGCCGGGCCGAGCCCCAAGCTTGAATAATTAGCCACACGGCCACCTCGATTTACAGATTGATTTGTAATTGAGTGGGCGATCACACGCTCCAAGGCCAAAATCATGCGAAGGTCATTCACCGAAAGAGTTTTCGAAGCTTTGGCGAGTTTGTTGAGTTCCAGTTGGATTTTATCGGGGGAAATGATCTTGCTCACGCCATCGCCTCTAAGTACGGGAGTATGCGGTGAACGACTTTCATTTTTTTTGCCATATCGAGCACTTTAGAAGGAGTCGTTAGTTTTTTTCTGACGGCTTCTCGCAGAGCTTCGATAGGGACGGTGCTGCCAATCATATTTTTATAGCAGAAAGATTCAACCAGCGTGCGCTCAATGGAGGTGACCATATAGCCGTCTCTTTTTTCAATTCCAATACTCCATTGGGGATCGCTTTGGCGCAAAACTTTAAGAGTTGATATTTGAGTTCTTTTTTTTGCTGGCACTGTGATCCACGTCTTGCGTGGAATAACGTCGGTAAGCCCATACACCGAAAGTGCAGAGACCAAACAAATTGCCGAAGGTTCTCCCACAACAAGTGTGGCCGCCTTAAATTGATTTACTTCATTATAATCAACGCTCGTAGGCATATAGACGCCCTTGGCGACTGTGTAGCATTGCCCATCGGCAACAAGTTGTCTGACTGCTCTCAAGTTGAGTCCAGCGGCCATGGCTTGTTTATAGGTAAAAGGTCCATTCTGAAGGGTTTTTGGTAGCTTTGTCATTATGGTATAAATTTTGACATTTTTTAAAAATAAAGTCAACTTTTATACGGACCAAGTCCCAAGGGATAGCCTGCAAATGACAGAAGAAACTGGATAGACCGTTACTACTCAGGTTTTTCTGGAGGACAGGAGGTGAATTAAGCCTACTTCTCAATCTCAATTTGCTTCGCACTTTTTGCTTCCTTGGGATGGACAAGGGGCGGTGACACTGTTGGAAATGGTGGGGTTATTTGGGCCTGCCGGGCCGATGCGGGTGGGCAGAAATTTTACTCTGGCTTGTTGACTGATTTGTTCGAGGCCAAAGAACAATACGGCTTGTCGATCATTGAAAGCTCTGAAACAGACCCTTTAAAATTGTATGAATTGCGAAAGCAGTGGTTGCAGGTTGAGCTTCCCGATTTGTATAGCGCTTTAAAACCGCGCTTTGAATATGTAGAGCAACATCGTTCCATGGTGAATGCCGAACTGCTATCAACCCGCGACTTCAATAATGCGATCAAACCATTGTCTTCGCTTTGTCCTCAGGGTCAGTGGCAGCCACTGAACATCGCTAACTTTCGCGAGGAAGATCAAAAGATTTTGATAAGTTCTGACCTTTGGCATAGCCAAAATCTGCCGACCATCGATAAGGCAGCCCTGCTTTTCCATGAGGCCGTCTACTTTTGGATGCGAACCCATTATGGTTCGACGGATTCTGACAAATCACGAAAAATCACCGGGCTACTGTTTTCAACTTTACCCACGAATCAAATTAAAAAGGAAATTGCAAATGTTCTCGGTGGATACCCAGATCGTCCTGACGGAAAATATCTTTGCATAATCAAAAACACTAGACGCAATCAGATTTATGTCAGCTACGAGGCCGATCCCGTTGAAGGGAGCTTAGCCGTTCGCACCCGCTGTCAAGACGACCCAGACGCCAATTGGTGTCAACGGAGCTCCGTTGAATGTGACGAGATCTGGGATTCCCAACCTTTTAAATGTGTCGCAGAAAACGGAGTAAGTTCGAAAATTTTTACAGGCAAGGGTCGAAATTTATTAGAAGCCAAGTTCAATGCCCATGTGTCTTGTTTTGTTGGTAGTCAGGCGCAGGGGGTTTCAACTCAATTTTGTCCTGATTTTCAATTTATGGAATGTCGCTAATTTTGGAAAAGTTTAAAGGAAGTATTTTTTAACTAATAGATATGTAGTGGATAACCAATGGAGGAAATATGAAATTACAAATTCAAAGTCTGGTATTAATGGTTTTTTTGGCAGGATGTGGTACCGGTGGTGGATCCGGCGGCAATGGCCCTTCCGGAGACCCAAAAAATTCTAAAATAACTGGCGTTGCAAGTGGTGCTTTTAGCGGACAGACAGCATTATTTGAGGCTGGAAATACCATGGGACGGGGAAAAGCAGGAACTGGAAATAATCAAATTTTGGCGACCCTTGTTCTTGATTCTAGTACAGCTAATTTGGCCCCTGACGGCAAGTCTGCTTTGCCTCCAGATGGCAAGTCTGCCATGCAGAAAAAGGGTCAAACATTGGGGCAATCCCTGCAATCGTCCCAATGTAAAATCGATCTTCCCAAGGCTGAAAATCAGAATAAATCTTTAAGTGGTGCTGCGGGGCAATTTCCTCCGATGCATATGAAGATCTCAGGCAGTGCTTGTCCTATCGAAATGAATCTAGAAATAGAAATAGCAGGGGCTGATGGCGCAGGTCCTTGCAAAGAGTCATCTGCGGCGACAGTCTGCAAGTTTAAAGCATCTGTGAAAATGAATTATCGTGTGCTCGATGATAAACTTGCTAAGGAGCTCGAGGTCCGAAGTGGCAATATCAATATGGCTTTCGAGATTGAGCAGTCCCTTCCCGGGACTCAAAGTCCTGAGGAATCGATCAATATTAAGACAAACATGAAGGCGGCTTTTGATCTTCGCGCCGTGGATCTTGATGGCCATGCTCATTTGATCTCCGGCAATCAGAATTTGAAAACGCAGACGACGATCGCTATTGCCAAAGATGGTCAAGCGTCAGTGCCTCAGATTTTTGGCGGAATAGAAGAAGACCTGCAGTATTTGCAAGAACCCTCAGGCGCCAGTTCTAAGCTTAAGGCGACTGTCACCTTAAATGGAAGAAATGGCGATGGAAAATTTTTTGTCGATGGTCTGGAAGTTACCGAAAAAGTCTTTACAGCCGAGCGAGATAAATTTGCAAACTCCATGATGTCTTTGACTAAAGAGCAGGATGACCAGCCAACTGAACAGCAGGAGCCTTCGACCTCTGAGCCCCACCAGCCCGGACGGCCAGCGCCTTCGCCAGCACCAGTGCCATTACCAGGCCCTGTTCCAAGACCCTTGCCCCAACCTCAGCCGTCGAACCCTACAAAATGGGCCTGTATGACAGAGGACTATTCGACGAAAAATGTATTCATAGGTTACGGGTCCGATGATTTTGTAGCACAATCAAAAGCGAAACAAGCCTGCCAAGCTTTGCTTAACGCAAAATGTAGCTCAGTTACTAATTGTGAAGAGCAAGAAATCGATCTTCAGGCTTGGTATTGCGAAGGCAAAAAGTAGCTCTAACTGGTCGTTAACCAAAGGGTGGATTAGGTGGGGCGATAGATGTAAAATCCGTCTTACAATCGGGCCAGATCTTTTTTAATTCTGGCAACAATTTCACTCAGAGGCACTTGCCCGCGATAGTAAAGAGCCTCGGTCTTTTTGTACTCCATCTCGAACTTCTTAAAAATTTCCGGATCTGAGAATTCAAAGGCACCGCCTTCAACGAGGTCTTGGTTCTCGCTGCGAAAGCGCTTCTTTTTATGCTCAAGATAATCGGGGGTTCCAATGAACTTTTGCACTGCAGGAAGATCAAGAAGTCTGTGAATATCGTAGTAGTGGCGAAGAAAGTTTTTTCCCAGTTGTCCGGATTCTTTGAATTGTCGGAATTTTTTGGCAACTGTTTGCAGCTTTTCGACGAAGGTGTATTCGGGATTGTAGCAAATGATGCCTTGAGCGCGATTATTGATAACCTTGAGGTTACTTTTAAGTGCGAATTCAAGGGCCCAGGACGAGATCGTAACGCCGTGATGCGGACTTGTCTGATCAAACCCGACCTCAAGTAGAATGCCGTCTTTGAGGCCCTGCACCGACCCATAAAAACTGTCGTAGCGAAGTCTAAGACCGGCATTCCTGAGTTTCTGGTCATCGTATTCGGTGTCACGATCAACCGCTTTGATCCCTGAAATTTTAATCTTATTTTTAAGCGCCTCGAAAAAACGTCGTCTAGATTCAATGTGAGCTGGCTTGTCATGATTGGGCCCGGAAGAGACTTTCATTCCGTCAAAGGGCTCAATGCGGATATCAATATCTTCAGAGAACCGCTGGATAACGTCGAATCTCTTTGAAAGGGATGTGCCTCCTTTGAGTTCAAACGAAAGGCCAAGAGCTTTTAGGCCGTAGAGTGAATGCATGATCCAGTAATCTTTTTCCACCAAGGCCGGATCGTTTATTTTCTCGTTTGTGGCGACAGTATCAACAAGAGCACTAAAGTCTTTGCGATCATGAAGAAATTCCTCAGGCATGATTTAGAAACTCCCTGAACTTCTTTTGGGTTGAGCAATTTCCAAATAGAGAAACCGCTTTGGAAAGACGTTTATGATCCATTTCCGCAGCTTTTGCTTTCACACGCGCCATGAGCGCCTCTCGATCTTCAGCAAGGGTATCGAGTTCGTTGACGAGATCCACCAATAGAAACTCAGGGGTAAGACGCCTAGGAACGTTCATTCGTTTATGAAAAACATACGAGCGCCCACCCAGGTCAAATGTTCCGTGACGTTTTTGATTATAGACGACCCTTTTGTTGTAGAGCTGAGTGGTTCCAAGCCCCAGCTGATTGAAGAGATTAGGAGAGGTCACAACAAAGCGGTCTGAGCGGAGAAAGGCTTCAACGAGTGCATGCTCTTCCGCAGGAGCTTCACCAAACTCAAATTTTCGAGGGCAATAGTAGAGCCCAGTGCGAAGCTTTTTAAGCACGCCTTCAGTGGTAAGGGTCTTCAAATGGCGATCAACATTCTTTGACCATTGAACAAGCTCTTCGCGTCGATACACACGCCCGGCGCGAAGATGCGCTTTAAGCTGATCCAATACTGTTCGCTCCATAGAGGCCTCCTTCTTCAGTTTCATACTAAATGAATCGGCACTTTCTGTCAATTACTTGATTCAAATTTCATGTAGTTATATGTCATAAATATATAATTTTACTAGTATAAATTTAATGTATAATATTTGACTATGCAAATTTCGTCAGCCCAGACCGCTTGCCTCAATTTGAGCCATAAAGGCCAGGATCAAGCCGCAAACAGGAGAAACCCGCCCAGTGAGCACTGAGAAGCGATGCCGGGGCGTCGGGACAGGTCTTCGGGGCTTATGGTAGATTTTATGGACGAGACAAATATTAAAGAATTCTCAAACGGAACGCGTTTTTGAGTTGGAATTTTAAGAGCCAACAAATCATAGGGCGAAGAAAAAAGTAGTAAGTCGTGCAGAAGTATTCGCGGCTCAACACGCTGATTCTTGTTTTGGCAGTATTTTTTTTTATGGGTTGGACAAGCAAAGCTCTAGCCCATGGCGGTTTTGACGGCGACGGCAAAAAGTAGCTCTAACTGGTCGTTAACCAAAGGGTGGATCAGGTGGGGCTGCCACTGCAAATCCGCTAAGCTGTCGCTAATGGTGAAGGCCGACGCAATCTGAACGCCGCGGAATTTGGCGACGGAAAACAGAGCGGCGGCCTCCATTTCGACACAAAGAAC
>CALQIT020000003.1 GCA_943330705.2 Streptomyces griseus | reverse complement strand
GTTTTAAATTCAAACCCAGATACCAATTCGTCGTCAGCCACATTTCTCCATGCAAATGGATTGAAGGAACAAATCTTTTGTTGTCTTCGATTCCCCCATCTGTTGCTACTGTATTGCTGATCGAATAAGTCCCCAATCCCAAAAGAATCCCAAGTTTACCAAAAGTCGGTGCTCGTTGGGCCTGCCACTCTTTTGGATCTTCGCCAAAAGCAATTGTGCTATCCTTACTACTGCTAAGGTCAGGCAAAGTTTTTCCATCAGTCAGGGGTACCGCAGAAGGATATTTAACAAAATTAATAGGTAACAACTTCATGCCCGCAAGCAAAATATTTGGTTCTCTTTCCATTTCTATTGTTCCAAAACTGATTGCATCGTCAACTTTGGTCACTTTAATTCGACCTAAAATTTCCTTCTCAGTGCCGATTAGAAAATGAAACTTTGGATGGCGGTGTAACTTAATCACCTGAATCACTGAAATTGGATCGCCGACACGAAGACCGCTTGCGGTTCCAATATTGAAAGTCACCATTTGATTTTTTCGGCTTAGAATTAAACCTTGGTAGGGCATTCTATTTTTTAACTTTCCGATCATATCCCTAAGTTGCAGCTTTAAGTCTGAAGTTTCAAAGCCCGAGTAATCCGTAAGAACTTCTTGTGCTAACAAATAGCCTTCGGGTCCTGAGAATAGATTCAACTTGATGGAAATACCCTTCTGACCTTTAGAAATTCTGCCGCTAAGAACTGAATCAGCCCCTGTCTTCTTTAAAATGGCTTTAACTTGCTCGGGCTTATCTTCAAGTTCTTCGGGCTTTGTCGACTTTGAATCGACCCAAACCCGATAGGCCCACTGCTGATCTTCTTGGGTTGTCTGTTGTAATGTTTGCGTCAGTGGGTTTGCATAGATGCCACCTACGTTATCGACCATTGGCGCGATAGCAACAGTGCGAATTGTTAGACTTTCGTCCACAGAACTGCGATAGGCAGTGGTTTGACCTCTGGCAAAAATACCAAAGCAGATCGTCAGTAAAGAGATTAAAAAGAGAATTATTTTTTGCGCAATGCTAGACCCGGTTAATTGCATTATTCTATTATGGCCTAGAGTATTCAATCTGGTCAATTTTGCTTCAGTAATATAGGACTTCCTCCGAAATATTTCTTATGAGAACGTGGCTTCAAATACTTTCACTTTTTTGCGGGGTTGGAATTTCAGTTCTGCCGCAGCTGACGTTTGCGCAAATGGATGAAGTGCTTTTGACAGGGTCTAGTTCACCAAGTGAAACTGGACTTCAATCGGGTCGCTATAAAACGACACCAGGCAAGCCTTTCGTAGAGGAAGCTCCGGCGCGAAAAAATTTTGGTGTTACCGAATATGTCAAAAAGAATCGCGGCGTAAGAAACCCATCAATGGAAGATGTTTTTGCAGGTCCGAATGCGTCTGCGGACAAAGAAAAAGTTACGGAAGAAATTTCCGAATCTGGAGTCGATACTGTGCACCCGGACGATAACAGGCTAAATCTTTTTGAAATTAATTTTGCATCGGGACTATTCTACAACCAGGCGTCCTCGTCCCATAGCTTTCGACAGTATTCTAGCTTCGCACCACATATACTTGTTGGCGGCACCTTTTGGATATCGCCCCAATTCGCAACCTTTGGCCAAACTATAATCACTCAGGGCGCAGATATCTCAAGTGATCCAAAGTTACATTCTAGAGTTGCGGTTAAGCACGAGTTGACCGATATCGGTGTCAAAATTCGTAAGCATTTTGGTTCATCTCGTAAGGCGAACTCAGTTGAGGCAGGCCTGCAATTTAGCGAATATCGCCTTACGATCCCAAGTGATGAAACAAAGCGGGTTAAACTCAAGTCCACTGGCCTTGGCTTACTGCTTTTAACTCGAGTTCCTGTTTCGCCTAGTTTTTCTTGGGTCTTTGGCGCAGAGTTTTTCCCTAGGATGAATCATCAAGAGACAGCAACAGCCCTGGATCTTCAATCCGGAACAGGGGTCGAAACTTCAAGATTTTCTTTGCAGTTAGGTGGCGAATTTAAGCTTTCTCGGGAACACCAGGTGACCTGGAATTTAAAATCAATTATCGAAAAAAATCAGTTCACTGGACCTGCAAGCCAAATTGATCCAGAAACTAGCAGCGCGGCCTCTGGCGTTAGTGTTAGCAATTCTTTAACTATTTTTTCCTTTGGCTATCGCTGGGGTCATTAAAAGCTGGCCCTAGCCATTTTTTACCCCATCTGTTCGTCTAGATGTCCCTTTTAAGTTTCTTAGGCTGGCCAATAAGCTGTAAAATAGACAGATGTCACAAGATAGAGTTCTTATTGTCGACGATGCTGGTTTTATAAGAGAAATCTTAAATCGTATCTGTAGTTCCGCTGGCTTCTTGGTTGTGGGTCAAGCTGTTGATGGCGAAGAGGCCGTTAGGCAAGCACTTGCCTTAAAGCCAAATTTCGTTTTAATGGATTTGGTAATGCCAAAGAAAAATGGCATTCAAGCAACCAAAGAAATTTTAGAAAGCCTGGCCGACGTAAAAGTTATTGCCTGCTCAACGATTGAAGATGACATGATGATCGAACAAGCTCTGTCTGCCGGATGCATCGATTATTTGAAGAAACCGTTTAGTCGAACTATGGTGATAAATATTTTGAATAAACACACCAGCCTGGTTAAGGAGCAAGAAGATGTCTGAAATCTACTTCGTAGTTAAGTCTTTAATCATCACGATCGTTTTGATTCTTTGTTTACAGGTTCGGGTTGCTGGCGACACCATTGAAAATTATGCTAACAACTGGGTTCATTCCTCGTCAGCAGGGGAGTATCTGACTCGGGTTGCAGAGGGTGCATCTTTAGCCTTAAAAAATGGATTTAAAAAAGCTAACGAATTGGTCATGGGTGCAACCATCGATAGAAAGATCTTGCCGGATACAGCAAAGGCCGGGCGATTGAATTTTGAGCTCAAGCCCAGCCAACCCGCTGCGCCCACAGTATCTGAAGAAGAAGAATAGTAAAAAACATCAAGCTCCACCGCGCAAGTTTAGCGGACGGTTTTTCCACCCTTTTGCATTGCTGGCAGCTTCTCGCTTTTGGCTGTTAACCCCGGCAACATTGATGTGTGTTGATTCGCAGGAACTATAGACTCAGCAACTTTGTAAGGGCAATTAGGAGCACTGCCAGTACTAGGTGAACCCCGTTCTGGAACCTGACTGCCATTTGTTGCTCCAGCAGTTGTTAATGCCAGGGCAAACACCATCAATCGTATTAGCTTTTGCATATCGCTCTCCATTTCAAAGGGACAGATCCCTTCAAACTAGGTATAGCGAGAACGATGCCAAACAAAAAATTTAATAAATTTAGTCTAAATACATGAATTTACTTGATTAAATTCATTGTAAAAAGGATCACGTTGTCGACTAATTTGACACCTGTTGGGCCAAAATGGGGAAAATCCCAATCTGAGGCAAACTTTGTGGGTTGCCTTACATATCTGAGGCGACCCTGGGGGTTGCCTTACACATGTCTGAGGAGAACTATTTGGTTGCCTTAGGCGGCTGAGGTGCCAGGGGCTGCTCATTAGGCCCCGACGGAAGTTGGCTTTCATGGGAGATGCCGGCTCGGATTGGCCTCTGGGACAAGTTGCAATCGCAAGGCGGGTCTACAGGGCCTGTATTTGTATTGGCTGACCCACCCTCTGAGATGGCAGATACCTGGCTGGTTGCTTTCACTTCGGCCGTAGCAGCCGAACTTGCTCTGTCTTCAGCTTGTGAAGACAGCGGGAGTAAAAATAAAGCCGTGGCAAAAGTTCCAGAAAGCAATACGAGACTTAAGAATTTATTCATATCTTCCCCTTAGTTAAAAACTTCGGCAGTGGCTGGAGCAATAACTTCCAGTAGGTTATTAAAAATACTTGCCACTTGCATTGCGACCGACGGCCCTTCTGGGCTTATGACTTTATCAATATCACCGCCAACTTTATAGGTTACCTTGATCGCCCCCAGCCCCGCCCGAGTTACAATCGAAGGCTTCCCGTAGCGTTCTTCGTACTCAATTTTTACAATCTTCTTGGCTTGATCGGTGATTGTCTCAATTCGCCCCCGAGTATCATAGGTCATGATGACCTTCTGACCGTCGGTGTTCGTCGCAAGGGTCAGATTTCCCTTTTTGTCATACTGGAAATCAGTCTTTTTAGTGTTAGTCACTTTACCTTTTGCATCAATGGCCTCAGCAGCAACTTCAGAAACCTTGCCGCTGTCAGCAAAATATTTATAAGCGAACCTGGCCAAATCAGTTCGCTTGTTGCTAACTTGCCCGTTGGGAAAATATTCATAGGTGTAGGTTACGTTATTACGTCGAATCGTGATCGGCTTACCGAACGTTTCATGGTAAGTGATGTCGGTAATATTGTTATTGACCGTCGAAGCAACCCTTTGCAAATAAGTTTGGCCATCTTTTCGTTCTGAATACCAGAACTCATGTTTACTTTCATTGACGACCTCTTTGCCGCAAACACGCTTTACTGTTCCCCAGTAATGCATTTTTGGATCGCTTTCAGAAAATTCGTATTTGTAGGTTTCTTGGCATTTGTTGCGATCTTGAAAGCTCATGACCCAATCATTCTTTTTATCATAAGTTAAAGTGTAGAAAGTCTTATCGGGGAAGGTTGCTTTGGTCAAATTGTGGGCTTCGTCATATTCAAAGGCATAAACGTTATTCCATGAATTCTTTACCCAACTTAAATTATCCAATTTTTCAAACTTATACTCGACAGTCAAAGCCGATGGGCCTGAAATTTTTTGCACTTTTTTGTTATTAAAATACTTAAAGCTAAGCTTTCGACCATTGTTATCGACAATCTCGCGGATTGACTCTTTATCATATTCGAACTTTAAAAAATTTCCGTTCTTGTCGTACATGTGGGTTAGAAATCCACCGGTATTAAAGCGCATACTGCTACCATCCGATAGCGTTCGTGTATAGATACCCTTAGCAACCTGGATATTCTCGACTTCTTTGCCGTTTGCAAAAAAAGTAGTTCCTTCTTTTACCGGCAAGGCGACCTTGTAAGCAAAAGCAAATTTTGATCGCAGGTCATTATCTGCAAGCAAATCCTTTTGTAACGAAGCCAATGTTTTTTCGTCTGGCTTTTTTGCAGCCTTTACCTTTTCCAAAATTTGCGAAACTGTTTTTTCAATTTCTTTTTTACTAAAGTCACGGGGGGTGAAAAACATTTCCTGGCCGGCACCACATTCAGTGACCTTCAGATTTCCCTCTGCGGTAAAACTTAAGCGAGTTTCAAAATCTGAACACCAGCCAAAACCAAACATTCCCTCGAATAGCGATTTGCTATTGTAAGTCCGAGAGACCCTTAGGTCATAACCGGAACCGGGGACCTCTAAATCCGTCCAAGTTTGTGCGAAGTTTGCATTTTTCATGTCGACGATCGCAAACGCGGAGGTAGTGAAAAGAAGTAAAACCGAAACCGTTAGACCTGTTAGTAAACCAAGCTTTTTCATCCTTGAACCTCGGTGAATTGGAGACGCCAAAATGCGATTACTTACACTTTGATTGTAACAATTTTTCGAATTGCAACGCCACCGATAACTACAAGCCCTAACATAATAACAAGAAACACCAGACCTAGGGTGGTATCAAACATGGGCCGAATGAAACCTGGATCTGCCACCAAAAACACAATGATCAAAATAAACGGAACCATAGAAATTATAATTCCTTGCATAACCCCCTGGGCGGTCATGGCTTCGATCTTTTTTTCAATTTTTTGTCGTTCGCGTATCGTCACGACGATGGTCGCGAAGGTCTCTGGCAAATTCCCGCCAGTTTCCTTTAATATATTTATAGCCGTAACAAACATCTGCACATCTGGCTTAGGTATACGTTGGTCTAGCTCGATCAAGGCATCTTCAACACTTCGACCCAAAGAAATCTGCGACAACACCATTCGAAATTCTTGCGAAATCGGATTGTCTAAGTTTTCTACGACTCTTTCCATGGATTGGGTTACGGTAAGCCCTGAATTAATTCCATTTCCCATTATCGTTAAACCATCAACCATCTGGGCCACAAACTTAGAAGATCGCTTTTCCCAAAGAATCTTAACTACTAAAACCGGAACAATCCAACCGGCAACTGTAGCAAAAGCTGCAAAAATAAATCCTGCTAAAACATTTGGTAGAAATAAAAAGAAAACAATAAATCCGACTCCGAAACTAAGTAACAAGAGGATGATTGTAATTTTTTGCTGATCAACTTCTACAAACATTAAATCCAGAAGTCGGATAATTTCTTCTCGGCTGCCAAGGCTTTTCTGGCGCAACTTTGCGATGACTTGATCAGACCACTGGTAAACGACAATCATTACGCAGATCGAAACCAGCGGAATTAGAATCCATTCATTGGTAAAAATAGCCATTAATTTTTGCACTAGCCTTTACCCCCAGTGCCGGTTTTCTTAAAACCTGGATTGCCCAAACCTCCCAAAGCGCTTGTGGCGTTGCTGGATCCAGGAATTTTTTGCTCAATTGAAAATATGTCCTGATGGATGATGACACCCTTTTGCTGCAGCTTTGGTATGAAGGTTGGGATATGTCCCTTGGATAAGAATTGCCCGACAATTTTTCTGTTCTTGTCAAATTCAGTTTCTCTAAAAAAGAAGACTTCGCCCAGCGTAACGGTCTCGCCTTGCATTCCTGCAACTTCGGTAATGCTGGTAACTTTTCGACTGCCATCTGCCAGCCTTTGAATCTGAACAATCAATTGCACAGCAGAAGCAACCTGCTCACGAATTGCCCTTAAAGGTAAATCCATTCCTGACATTAAACATAAGGTCTCCAATCGACCAATGCATTCGCGCGGACTGTTGGCATGGGTCGTTGTCATGGAACCATCGTGACCAGTATTCATAGCTTGCAACATATCTAGGGCTGCTCCGTCCCGGGTCTCGCCAACGATGATTCGATCTGGGCGCATGCGCAGGGCATTTTTTACCAGGTCACGAATTGAAATTGCACCAACACCTTCCATATTCGCTGGCCGGGTTTCTAACCGAACAACATGCTCTTGCTGCATTTGCAATTCTGCGGCGTCCTCGATTGTGACCACTCGTTCGCTGGCCGGAATGTATCCCGATAGCATATTTAATAAGCTGGTTTTTCCCGAGCCAGTACCGCCAGAAACCACAATGTTAATTCCATTTTCAACACAGATCTTTAAAAAATCAATCATGGCTTTGGAAAGCGATCCATACTCAAGATATTTTTCTGCTGAAATACCACCTTTTTTAAATTTACGAATAGTGACGGCGGGTCCGTCAATTGAAAGGGGTTCGATAACCGCATTGACCCGGCTGCCATCTTTCAAGCGAGCATCCACATATGGGGTCTTTTCATCAATTCGCCGGCCCAGCGGCGTGACGATTCTTTCAATGACATTTCTGAGATGCTGATTCGAAGTAAAAGTGACTGGGCTTAATTGAATTTTTCCGGCTTTCTCTACAAAAATCCGCTTGTGACCATTGACCATGATTTCAGTCACGGCCGGATCGGCAAGCAGATCTTCTAGAGGCCCAAGGCCGAGAGCCTCTTCAACAACTTCTTTAATCACTCGGGAGCGCTCTTCCCTGGCTGTATTCGGGGCCTCGCGATCTAGTAATTGGGTTATCGTTTGCAAGGTTTTTTGCTTTAAAGCGGTTTCCTTTGCTGGATCATTATTGGTTTCGGTAATTCCTTTTTTAAGATCCATTGTTTTGATCAGCTCTGTATGAATTCGTATTTTTAAGGCATTTCTGGCATCGGTTCCATTTCCAGAATCAACAGCACCTGATCCTAAGGACGCAGCACCGCTAAAACTTGATGGGGCACTGACCGAGGCACGGGACATAGATTTTAATTTTTGTAATGTGCCGCCAGTTAGTTTCCTAACAATTTCATGGTAGGCATTTGTGATCGGGGCCGAGCGCTGGCTAATTACAAATGGTTGGTTTCGTTGTAAGGCCCCCATGGACGTTGCTTCATCATTGGGAATTACTCCGACCACTGGAATTCGTAGACTTTGAGCAATGGCTTGTGGTGCTAAACCGGTAGGTCCTGCCTTGTTGATAATAAGCTGAAACATATCAGCCGGCAGTGTGGCAGTTAAAAGTTCGTTGATCAGACGCTGAGTTTGATTGACGACCAGAACTTCTGGATTTGTGATAATGGTTATGGCTGTTGCTTCAAGCATTAAAGCCTTTTGTAAATCCTTTATCTCGTTGCCAAGATCGGCGACAATAAATTTGAAATGGCGACTTAGGAATTCGAGCTGCTTCATAAATGTTTCAACATTTGGATTTAAAATTTCTTCTGGTCCGCGAACGGCAGCGATGTAGGCAAGGCCCGAGGGATGGGCCGTCACCAGTTGTGGAATGGCTTGCGGAGTAAGCGAACCAACGAACTGTGCAACTTCGCCTATTGTTTTATTTGGACGCAGGCCAAGAATGATATTCTGATCGCCACAGGACTTTGCATCGGCATCCAGCAATAGAACTTGGGTTCGTAGTTCTAGCATTAGTGCAGCGGCAAAATTGGCGGCAAACACGGATTTTCCGACGCCCCCTTTTCCACCCATAACTGCAATCAAATGACACTGAGGACTAATGATCATAGTGGTCTCCAGCTTACTTTATCGGAAAAAAATCGGGTTCTCTTGACGCCAGGAAGGGCTGGTTTCAATCGCAGAAATTAGAACCAGCAATCCCTTAGTCCTGGTGCTCAGCTATACATTGCTATGAAAAGGGTGGCCTTCGATGGGTCTAGTCCCTCAAGCGAAATTTTTTCTTAATTTTTTCGGATCCAGCCGACGCCGAACTTTTTATAATCGGAGTGATAAAAACCACAAACTGACTTTGGTTGCGCTGAAAGTCCTTAGAGGCATAAAGGCTGATCAGGGGACTGCGTGGAACATTGTCGGGTCGATTGTAACCTGTTGATGATGAGCTACGAATCAATCCACCAATAGCAGCACTTTGTCCACTGCGCACGGTGATTGCGGTCTCAATTTGATTTGTGCTGGTTCGTGGTCCAGCAGCATCAACGCCAATAAAAGAGTCAATTTTGAAATTAATGTCCAAGTTGATCGTATCTGACCGTTCGCCCAAAATAACGGGTGTTACTTTGGAGGCAATCCCAACCGGCTTAAATCCCGTAGAGGGTCCATCTTTAGTAATAATTTGATATGGCATATCGGAATAGGCATTCAGAATTCCAGTTCGACCATCTTGGACAATTAAACTGGTGCTTTCTAATACCCGTGCATGACCATGGCTTTTTGCCCAGTTTAATTTGGGCAATAAATTTGAAATAGTGCCGGTGATTTCACTAATCACCCCACCAGGCCCGCCACTACCGGTTCGGAAAGTCATGCCGGATTCATCATTTAAGCTGGGCGTCCATCCAAAATTGAAATTTTTAGAGTATTCCTTTTTAAGTTCGACGTAATGAACAACCAATTGTACAATCTTTCCTGGTGGCGGAGGAGCCGCGGCTTTCACAGTTATCAGATTTACAATTCCATCATTCGACGGTTTAGATTGACGGATTTTTCCACCTTCGACGGCATCATCAATCACAATTGGCGGTAAATAAATTTTTGCAATAATTTCAGCTCGGGCTTTTTCATCTTCGCTGCCGGCGACCCCTTGAAGAATTAATTTTTCATTTAAGGCGCGAACCTCGATTTCGGGATTATTGATATCACGAGCAATGAATTCAGCAATTTTCTTGAGTGCCGCAGGGGAAATAGTAACCAGCGTCGAAGCTTGATCTCCGAATTGTTTAACCACTGAGTAGATTCGATTATAGTCTTTCGGCAGAAAAACTTGGCCATCGACGATGACTTTATTATTGATCACCTTTACCGCAACGCCATCAATATCCGAGAGCAGGGATTGAATTTCCTTTGCGACGGCATCTAACCGGGATTTTTTAACCGTAATCCGATATTCTGATAGAACACGACCTGTTTTATCATGAATTGTTAAAGTCGCGATTCCCTCAGCACGAGGATTAAATCGCAAATGGTTGGCTTCTTTGGAGTAACTTGCCGCAGTGACTTTCTTAAAATCCCCTTTAAAACTAATAACCGAAGGCATCGGTGGTAATTTTTCATCTTGTTCGATTCCAAGGGTCAAAGTAATAAATTTTCTCTGACGAGTCTCTGTTTCTTCTTCTTCATCTTGACCAACAGCGACCGAAACCAGAGTCAATGAAATGACAAAGCCGATGAGATACCTCAACCACTCAACTTTGATTTTTTTCATCACTCCCCCTTTTGCGCTCCGCACCCGATCCGAACGTGATTACCTAGAAGCTATTCTTTAATATCAATTAAATTCACGATTCCAGTCTGCCCAAAGTTGGCGGGCTTGCGTGGATCGATAGCCAGCTCAGTTAAAGCTGGTGGAATGTAAACCTTAGCGATGACTTCCGCCCTTAATTTTTCATCTTCGCTGACAACCAAACCCTGTAAAACAATTTTTCTATTTTTAGCAACGACTTGAATTTCAGGATTGTTGATATCTTTTGAAATTGAAGCAGCTATCTTTTTCATGGAATCAGGTGACACATCAACATTGGCGTCGACTGCAAACTCGTAGCCGCGAACAACCGACAAGATCTGATTTTGATCCCTTGGCAATTCAACTTGTCCGCTGACGTTAACCCGATTTTCAATGATACAGACTTCAATTCCATTGATTCCGGACAATAGCGTTCGAATTCTTTTTGCCACAGCATGAATTTTGTCTTTTCTATCACCCGTAACAGCGTTCTCGCAGGAATAGCCTGGCTTTGAAAAAGTAAGCAGCAACAAGATGAGAATGATTTGCTTGATCGACACGTGCTTTAGTTTTCGCATACTATCCCCCACTTCATTTTTATAACGGTTTAAACCCACCTGGTCGCTTTGCCGGTAACACTGGCGCAGGTGCCGCTCTTAAGGCTGGCTGCGGTGGCATTGGCGCTGCGACATATGGCATTGGATTGTCTAGATTCACAACTGGACGACCGAGAATTGTTTCTGCAGACGAGGCCGGAATTCTTGGCGGCACTAGCCGGTCGTTCGGATTACGCAAAGTAAAAAATAAATTTCCAGGTGCTGTCGCCATAATATAGATTAAATCTTGAGCTTCTTTTGGCGAGGCCTCAATAGTTAGTGAGGTATACTTTGTGTCACCAGTTAATGTGGTCTGCACCACATTTTTAGAGTTGGCATCGATTTCAAACGATCGGGGAATGTTGTTAACCACGTTGATTCCTGTCGCCAGAACCACTACATCCTGCATCAGCATCATCACTTCACGCTTTTGTGCGCTGCCACGGCCACTGTCCACGGCGGCATAAATATCGACCCGGTCACCGGGACGAATAAGTTTCGCAACCCCACGAATTTCATCCACTGGCAAAGTGACAGCCCGTCGTTGCGGGGCCACTTGCAAAGAAATGCCAGTATCCGGTCCTGGCTGTAAAAGTTTAGTCGAAAGAATTTGTTCACCCTTTTTAATCGGTGTCGCTGTCACCTGACCTACGGCTAACTCGGCATCCTTTAGAACACCGGGCTCGACAAAGTCAGTGGGTTTCGCAATTGTGTCTAACATTGTAATATTGATTGTTTCCATTTCTTTGATATCAACTTTAGCAACAACAACGGTCTGCATTTTTCCGTACTTATTATTGTATTCAGTCTGTTTTTCCATCGAATAGCTGTAAAGCATGAAGGCCGCGGCAACACCGGCAATCAGTGACAGGTATAATGTTCTCGACTCGTTACCCATAAAAACCCTTTCTAACTGTCACCACATGTTGCATTTAAACAGATACCATAAATAACACGAACCCAGACCGGGCTAACTCCATCTTCAATGCCGCTTTCAGATGCCTTTTTACCTTCTTGAATAATCTTCAATTTGTCATGCTCTGCTACCCCTTTGGCGTCAGAACTTGAATTGCCAATATCCGTAAACTTTAAAGGACGAGTTGTTACAATCCACTTGGCGTCTGCCCGTTGGTGCTCTTTAATCGTCCCGTGATAGCGAACACCGATGCGGCCGTAGTAGATAGATTGATCACTATCTAACGTATCGCGCAGGTAGTTTACATTTGCTCGGTTTCTAAAGGTTTCAAAGGCGTAGTTTCTTGAAGCAATGGAATTCAAAATACCAGAGTGAATAATACCAAAAAATCCATAGGCAAAATTCACCATCAAAATAAACACCACCAACAATGGAAGTATTTCAATCATGGCAAGACCGCGGTTATTTTTTAACATCCGTTGTCCTCCCACGCGACAACTGGTCGCTTTCCGGAACTACGAAATTCGGCAGCACGACCACCATCCGCACGCCACAGTTCTTCCATTCTTTGTTTCATGAAATCGGTGCATTCTTTCATCGATGGTTCGCGCAAAATAATCGCGACCACCTTGGTGCGAAAGCCATCATCATCATTTGTGATTGTTCCGAAAAAAGGAATTTTAAGTTCTAAAATTTTTGCTAACAGCTCGGTACGGACACCCTGAAAAACTGGCCGATTGACATAGCCACTTGCTGGATAGTCTTGATCAAAATTTCCGTTTATATTCAAACCCGATTTAACTTCAAGCTTTTTGGAATCTGAAATGTCAAAGAAGCGCCCACGAAACACGGTTCTCAACACGGGATGATTAACAAGTTTTTCATATTTTGCTCGCGCTGCTTTTTCTTGCGCCTCGGGATCAAGATTACCGGCAGACTGGGCGCGGGCTGCAGAAAAAACCACATACTGAGCAACTTCCACAACGCTTAAAGTAAAGGTTAATGAAAAGACAATAACGACTAAAGAAAATGCGATTATAATCGCGAACAAGAAGTCAACAGTTGCAAAACCAGCATTGGTTTTCATTGTGACTCCTTTGGATTTAAGGATACATTTCTATTGCGGGTCGCAGGATGTACCCCGGCACTTGCACCTTGGCCGCCGCAGGCTTCCCAGGCCCCACATTGAATCATTCCAGAAAGTAGACCCCAGGGTTTACTAACCAGACTTTGGATAAACTGTTGCTGCTTAAGTCCTTTAATTATAAGTCCCGTGATACTAAGTGAAACCATAATCAACAGCACAGTTTCCACTATCATTTGCCCGCTTTGACTGCGCAAGGAAGGGGCTTTTCGAATCGGCAATTGGCTATTCTCTAAACTCATAGCTCACCCGCAATCTTCAGGCTGGTTAGAAAACCAAAAAGAAGTGCAATCGTATAGGGGATCTTATGCAGGTTCTGTTCAGGTGGTTTGTTGCGCAAGAAAATGCCCAGCATATTTTGCAATAGGGCTTTTCCCTGACCTTTAAGTAGAACCTGAAACAGACCCAGCAAGGCGCCCCAAACTAACGAAGCTAGCAACATCACAAGCACGGCTTTCCAATTTAAAAGCGGTGCAACTGCGGTGAATAGCTTTACATCACCGCCACCAAGGGCCTTCAGCAGGTAAAGCGGCAATACAGAAATAAACGCGGTCAAAATGGAAAATAGAGAATCCAGAAGCCCGATTTTTCCGTCGACGATAATAACCACAATTAAGGAAGAAATAAAAATTCCAGCAATCAGTCGATTGTGAACTTTGCGCGAACGGATATCATCTACTGCTCCTAAGAGCAACATGAGTCCGGCCCACACAAGTTTGGCAATCGGCCCCGCCGCTACCATTATTCAGTCTCCCATTTATGGGACTTACCCTCACGAGTAAATCCATCCCCAGTGATTAATTGCTTCTCGACCCTGGCACCAAGCTTAGGGCCGTAATCACGAAAGGCCGTTTGTGGCCCTTTAATCATGACGCTCATGACTCCTAAAACGAACAACGATAGTAAAAGCACGTATTCGACAGTCATGAGATATCAACCTCTATTTATCGACGCCGACTTCGCCGAAGCCTGCACCAATTTCTTCGGTTTTACCTTTGATCAGCGTCACGATCTTGCTTTTAAACATGATCACCAAGCCGACAACGATAGCGATCAAAAGTACGTACTCTGCTGTTCCTTGACCGGACTCATCTTTCCAAAGTCTTGCGAAAAATGACTTTACATTAGCCATAAGAAGACCCCCTCTCTGTGATGACCTATCGGTTAATTTTTAACTTTTCCTTAGACTTTCGAAAGGATAAAATAGGAATGTCTACTTGGTAGACACCTAGATAGGCGTGTATAGCCCTTACTTAACAGTTGGGATCTTAATTAAAAAAACAGAGGTCTCACTATGAGACAAAAGCATTCACAAGGAACAACACAATCACCGTACAAACAAACAAAACAACGAGTTGGCGCGAAAACACAGTTTCAAACCTCGGGGCTGAAAGTTTAGTTCTTCATCACGAAAATATCTTGATAATTGCGGCCTAATTCATCGGAATCCATACCGTATCCCACAACGAAACGATCATCGATTGTGCGACCTACATAATCTGGACGAATGGGAAGTTCACGACGGGCTGGTTTATCAAGTAAAGCAACAATTCTTAAGCTGGCTGGAGATGACGCCTTCAAACGATCGCGTAAAAAACTGAGGGTTCGTCCAGTGTCGATAATTTCTTCAACAATTAAGACATGTTTACCAGCAATATTAACACTAATATCTTTTATAATTTTGATGGCGCCACCTTTTTCAACAGCTTGCAGCTGTACAAAATCGATCTGCTGTGGCAACTCAATTTCCCTGGTTAAATCGGCTGTAAAATGAACCGATCCACGCAGCGGGCAAATTAAAACAATTTCTTTTCCGTGATAGTCGGATTCAATTTTCTTAGCTAGTCCTTTGACTAGTTTTTTTATCTCATCCCGGGTGATGAATGGAAGCATATCAATTTTAATTTGAGCCATCGCAAACCTCTAAAGTTGAAGTGTCGTAATTCCTGCAGCCTGAGCCATTCGTAATAAGCGCTTGGCTTCGCTGTGATGAGGGTCGAGAACCAAGACGTTTTCAAACTGCTCGGTGGCCTCGGCCAAGTTGTTCATATTGTATTGAATAATTCCAAGCTTTAGTCGAGCCGGCGCGAAACCAGGATAGTCGCGCAATAAACTGATCAAATCACGGACCGCTTTTTCTGGCTCGCCCATTTGTACGAAACATTCAGCAATACGCAAAGAGAGATCCGTCTTTCGTGACGAAAGCTTTTGTGCTTTTGTCAGCTGCTCTAGTGATTCTGGATAGCGTTTACATTGAAAGTATAGGTCAGCAAGTTCTTCATGTTTGGCCGCAATTCGCTCTTCAAAGTGTGGATCTAACTTGCCCTGTTTTCGATCTAACAAAGACTTTGCGTCTTCGAAAATCTTTTTACCTTCTTCATAACGACCAAGGTCATTCAAAATAATAGAAAGACCGACACTTGCATCGGTGTAGGTTGGATCAATTTCTAAGGCTCTTTTAAAAGTACGAATAGCTTTGTTGAACTGACCCTTATCATAGAAAATAGTTGCCAGCATTTGGTAAATTTCTGGATTTCGAGCGCTCTGTAAAATGAGTTGGTTCAAAAGGGGTTCCGCAACTTTGTAATTGCCATCAATGAACGCTTTCTTGGCTTCATCAATCATATCATCAAACACTAGCGTACTTCCTTTTTTGCGAAGTTCGTTTCTGCAGAGCCTGGGAATCGTCGCTCAAGCTCAGAAACGTATTTTCGTGCTTTGTCTTGTTCACCAACTTTTGTCGCACTCACCGCAGCCCTTGAAAGCGCTTTTGCCTCGAGACTTGCGTTTGGGTACTTCTTGATTAAACTCTCGTAGCGATTAAGAGCACTGTCGAATTTTTCGCGGATGAAATAAAAATCTGCAATATACATTTCCTTGTCGGCCAGCATCTGCAGGGCCTTATCACGTTTTTCTTTCGCGTCGGGAACATGAATCGATTTTGGAAACTCCCGCAGGACATCGTCAAAAATTGCAATTGCATTGGCTGCCAAAGTTAAGTCCCGATCAACCGACTCGGGCAGCTGACTAAAGTAACTTAAGCCAAGACGATATGTGACATAGTCAATTTGTGCATGCTTTGGATGTAAATCCTTAAATGTCTGATAGGCCACTTGTGCTTCAGAAAAAGAGTCTTGCTTGAAGTAAGCATCGGCAATTGAAAGCTCGGCCATGGTTGCATATTTGCTATAAGGAAACTTATTTTTTACTTCCTGATAGCGACGAATGGCTTCTTCATAACGGTCATTTTTTGCAAAGTCTTCCGCAATCGCGTAAGCGCCTTCAGCAGTGTCGGCTTTTTTATCCGTCGATGAACAGCCTATTAAAAAAGATAATAATGAGAACAGAAGTATGACTCGAAGCATCTTCACCCTTTTTGAATGAGTCTAGTTCGCGCACAAAAGCGAGTCAATAAGGCGTTTTATGTCACAGAACTACGAGACCGCCCTAGGCTCTAAAATCTGTAAAATGGCGGTACAGGGCAATACTTGAGACTTTCAACGCCGAGAAGACTGGGATAGAAATGATCATCCCTAAAATACCCATAAATTGCGAGCCGATAAGAACGGCAAGCACCACCGTCACCGGATGAAGATTGACAATTTTTGCGACTACAAAAGGCACAATGACGACGGTATCAAGAACCTGAGCGCCGCCATAAATAGCTAAAATAAATAGTAAATCCGGATAGTTACCGCCGTTAGCGAAGCTAATGATAACCGCTGGCAGGGCGCCAAAGACAGGACCCAAATAAGGTATTACGTTCATCACACCAGCAAAGATTGCCAAAACAAGGCTGTAGGGAAAACCCAAAGAAAAAAGACCTAGCCAGATACAAATACTGACAATGATACTTTCCAACAGGCGGGCGCGGATGAAGCCACCCATTTGCGAGCTCACTTGATGATTCAAGTTCAGGGCAAGTTCAAATAGATTATTCGGCACCAGGGCCAATGCTTTTCGCAAAAAATCACGGCCATCAACCAATATAAAAAAGGCCAGGAACGGGGAAAGCAGCAAGACCGTCAAAGAGCTTGATAAATACTGCGGAAGTTGTTCAAACAGCGATTTTGTCCACAAAGAAATGCTGGGCTCAATTTGCCCACGCAGATCAAACGAAGAAATCGGCGAAAGATAAGCCGAGGCCTTAAGTTCAAACTGCATTAGTAATTTACTGGCTGCATCGGCATATTGAGGCAACTTGCCCTGAAATCCAGAAAACTGTTCAATCAATACTGGAATAAAAATTTGCCCAAGCACCGTCATTGTCACGATGACAAAAAGAAAAGGGACAGCCGTAGCAAAAGTTCGCGACAAACCCTTTCTTTCTAGAAAATCAACTGCCGGAGCAAGTAAATAGTACCCAACAAAGGCCAGCAACACCGAGACCAATAGGTTTTTGGTCTGAGTCACAGTCAAAAACAAAGTCAGCATTCCACTTAAAAGAAAAATTAGTTTAATTCGTCTTTCACGAACAACGGCTTTTTGTATGTTGCTCATGGGTGAAGCTTTTTCATTTCTGAAATTCGAGCTGTTGTTTGCTTTAACCTTGCGCCAAGGACTTCTCCTAAGCGCCATAGGATTTTGACTCCGGCATCAGGGCTGCGCTCAGTCACTTCTTTCAGATCTGGCTTAAAAAAACCGATCAAAATGGTCTCATCTTGGGCACCGGCAGAAGCACTACGACGACCTTCCTCTTCGACCAAAGCCAGTTCTCCAAAAAAGTCACCGCCAGTGAGTTGAGTCACATGGGTTGTTTTTGTTTGCTGGGTGCTAGCCTCGAGTTCTTCAACATAAATATTTACAGTTCCAGAAACTAAAATATACATTCCAACGCCGACTTCGCCCTGCCGAAAAATGGACTCGCCAGGTCGATAACTTCGCACATTTACTATGTTTTCTAATAAATAGATTTCTCGGCGGGACAGATCCTTGAATAAAATATTCGCTTTCAAAGTTTCGCGAAGGTTATTTTTTTTAGAAGCATCTTTAAGGAAATTGTTCCAAATGAAATCTACCAAGATTTTCTCCCGGATGTGTGCATGACGCTGTTTTTAGAAATCCATCCTGTTAGGGCGCCTGGATATCTGACTTGAATCCAGTCTCCGTCGGTCCGTAACAGAATCACCTCAAGACCACTATATAGGTCAAAAATGCTGGCACTAGAATCCGAAGGAGCAGATTTGACGGAAATTTTCTCAAGTAATATCGTTCCCCTTGGGGTTAAATGATCAATGATTTTAAGTCCCGTCAAAAAGAAAAGGCAAACAAAGCCAAAAGTCACAAAAACTGTTATTCCCGGCAAATTAGGCAAGGCGTGTTCCTCTTTTAAGGCCCGTCGTCGCTTGCCAAAGTATTTTAGAAGAAGCCAGCCACATGCTAAAAAGAACAATGCCGTAATTGCCAAATAGGACCAAAGCGAAAGTGGATTTAAAAGGTTGCTACGAAGTTGCTCCCAAATTTGAATTTCATGGGGGATCTCTTTCAGTTGAACCTGTGCTAGTATAAAGTCGAGCGCTACTTTGGGTGTGGAAAAGTCAGGGGATATCGATAGTGCACGTCGCAGAAGTGCGATGGCATAACCTTTTTCTCCGACTTGAAACTGGGCCAAAGCCAAGTTGGTTAGCGCCGCGACATTCGCAGGCTGAAACTCGATGGATCGATTAAAGGCATTCAGTGCCTTGGGAAAATTCTTCTTTTGATAAAGCTCAATTCCAGCATTAAAGGCCTGTTCAAAACTATCAAAGGCTGGCTCTGTTGGGGGTTTGACCTCGGCGTTGGTATCGATGGCGTTGGTATCGATTTTTGGCGGCAGGGTTAATGGTACTGCCAAACTTTCGGATACAGCTGGTGTTTTGGAATCAGGCGGGCTTGCACTTTTGCCGTTGGCGGCCAGCGAAGTAGAAAAACAACAACTTATAATTACTGATAAATAGACGATGTATTTCATGCCCCTACGAGTCTAATGCAAAACTTCGATGATCCGCAAACCTTGTTATTATTGCGGTCCGCCAGTAAACTAAAGTCCGAAAAGGAAGGAGTTTATATGGCACAACTCATTGGACACCAAATAGATGATTCAAAAACAATCGAAGCTCTTATCAAGGGCTTGGTCGACGAAGTCAGTGTTCTAAATAATACCATTTCTGGCGTTAGGATGGCTCACCCCGAACATATGGAAAATGGTAAAAATGAATTTGACCGGGCTGGAAAAATTCGTGGTCGACCTTTGCATTATCCCTATGTTGGTTCAGGGGCAGGGCGTGGATGTTATGTTGAATTGGAAGACGGTAGTGTCAAGTTAGACTTAATCAATGGAATTGGAATTCATCTCATGGGGCACGCCCATCCCAGGGTTATGGCAGCAGCCGTGCGCGGAGCCCTTAGTGACATCGTCAACCAAGGAAATCTTGAACCCAATCGTGAGTACAGCCGATTTCTTGAAAAAATAGTCGGTCTTGCCGCAAAAAAAAGCCGAATTAAACATGGGTGGTTATCAACCTGCGGAACTATGGCCAACGAAAACGCATTAAAAATTTGTCGACAGAAAAAAACCCCGGCACGCATGGTAGTTACTTTTAAAAATGCTTTTGCAGGACGCTCGACAATGATGGCAGAAGTCACCGAAAATTCTTCTTTCAAAGTGGGTCTTCCTGAATATCACGAAGTCATTCGCATTCCATTTTATGATAAAAATGATCCCGGAAGTACGGAAAAAACTTTGCGCGCAATGCAAGAGCATTGGGCAAAACACGAAAATAACATTTCTTGCTTCGTTTTTGAACCGATGCTTGGCGAAGGTGGATACCAGGCCGCGCCGAGGGAGTTTTTTGTCCCGTTGCTTGATTTTTGCAAATTACAAAAAATTCCAATCTGGGCAGATGAAATTCAAACGTTTAGTCGGACGGGCGAAATGTTTGCATTTGAGACTTTAAATTTAGGCCAATATATTGATATTTGTACAATTGCAAAAACCGCACAGTTAGGTGTGACCCTGTATACAGAGGAATTTAATCCTCAGCCGGGATTGATTGCAGGCACGTTTTCTGGAGCGTCGACCGCCTTGACAGCGGGTATGGAAATCCTTGATATCTTGCAAGAGGGGTACCTTGGACCGAAGGGTCGTATTATGGATATCCACCATAAATTTATCGCGATGATAAACGGCTTGGGAAATACGACTTGCAAGGGAAAAATTTCTGATGCTGGTGGCATGGGACTGATGATTGCATTTACCCCCTTCGAAGGCAAAAAGGAACAAACAGATGCTTTGCTTAAACGCATGTTTGTAAATGGTTTAATCGCCTTTAACTGCGGTAAAGATCCTTTCCGTGTGCGGTTCTTAGTGCCGGCCATCATTGAAGACAAAGATATTGAAGTGGCAAAACACTTGCTTGAAAAAAGCATACTTGAAGGAGCTTAGTTGAACTTCATCGAGACTTGCCGCAGATTTATTGCAATTGATAGCACGCCCAGCAGCGGCAATTTTACAATTGCCAAGTTTGCTGCTGAGCTCTGCAAAGACCGTGGCTTTATTATCGAGACTCAGGAAGAAGTTTTTAACGACTGTCCGCAAATGAATCTTGTCGCCAGGCACGCTAGTGAAAGGCCAGCCCTAGAATTGATGCTACAAACGCATTTAGATACTCCGGATCCTGGGCCATACGGACTTTGGACCGAAACTGGGCATAACCCATTCGAAGCCCATATCATTGATCAAAAAATTTATGGTTTGGGCTCGGCTGATGTTAAACTCGATTTTCTTTGCAAGTTGGAAGCAATGTCGTCCTTCCCAAAAAATTCAAACTGGCGACTGCCCCCTGTTCTGGTTGGCACCTACGGTGAAGAATCCGGGATGTCCGGCGCCCTGAAGCTAGTGCGAACAAATAAAGTTTCTGCGCGGATGGCACTGGTCGGCGAGCCCAGCAATCTGCAACTTATGACTGCCGGCAAAGGAATGGCTCAGGTCGAGATACGGGTTCCCTACTGCGAAGATGAGGTGAAATATCGCTTAGAACACAATTTGCGAGAATCCACAGCAACTCAGAGTCGTGTTTTTCATGGAAAATCAGCGCACTCTTCGACCCCCCAATTGGGTGAAAGTGCAATCAAAAAAATGTTGGATTACTTGCTCCAGTTGCCGGAAAATCTTGTGGTTATGGAAATTGATGGCGGAGCTAATTTCAATACTGTGCCCTCGCATGCATTTTTTGAAATCGATCCCGTTTCTGCCGTTCGCGATCCTATCGCCGGCAAGTTGGCCAAGGTCTATCGGGCAACACTGGATTTAGAAAAACAATTTCAAAACTTTCACGATAAAGACTTTTTTCCAAGCCATCCGACTTTAAATATTGGTCTTGTTCGGACTTATGAGGACCATGTTTTACTTTCTGGCTCATGTCGTCTGCCGCCAGTTGTGACCAATGATGTCTATCAGGATTGGATGCAGCAATTGAAAAGTGTTTGCGCCTCTGTCGGCGCAGATTTTCGGATCGCTGACTACAAACGGCCCTATCGAACAAGCCCGGAATCAATGCTCGTTCGGGGTTGTTTAGCTGAGGTTAAACAGTTGGGCTTGAATCCAGAACTGATCACCCAGTCTTCGGTCAACGAATCCAGTTTGTGGACTCGAGTTGGCATCGATTGTGTTTCGTTTGGTGCAGGCCTTCGCGATGGAAATATCCATACACCCAATGAACATGTATTTATCGACGATTTAAAAAAGGCGATTGATTTTTACCGTCGGATTATTGAAAGGTTTTGTTTATGAGTTTTGTTGTTCGCCCAGTCCGCCATGATGACTTGAATCAATTAACGGATTTGGCCCGCCAGTTTCATCTATTAAATTTGCCAGGTGAAAAAAAAATTCTAGCCAGTAAAATTGACCGAAGTTTGCAATCCTTTTCTGGCAAACTTGATAAATACGAATCTGAATATCTTTTTGTACTTGAAGACACTGAAGAACAAATTGTCGTTGGCAGCTCTTTGATTATGGCAAAACATGGAAACGAAGAAACTCCGCACAATTATTTTAAAATTTTTAAACGAAATCACTATAGCGAAGACTTAGGTATTGGCTTTATTCACCAGGTGTTAAGATTTCAAATGGATATCGATGGGCCCAGTGAAATCGGTGGTCTTTTAGTTGAGAAAGCCTATCGGCGACGCCCCGAACGATTAGGCAAACAAATAAGTCTGTCTAGATTTTTGTACATTGCCTTGAATCGAGGAAAATTTGAAGAGCGGGTTCTTTGCGAATTGACGCCTCCATTAACAGAAGATGGAAGGTCTGAGTTTTGGGAGGCCTTGGGCCGACGATTTACCGGACTTCCTTATCAAGAAGCGGATTTACTGAGTCAATCCCACAAAGAATTCATTGGTTCACTTTTTCCCGAAGAAGACGTCTACCTTTGCTTACTTGATGCCAAAGCTCGTGCAGTTCTAGGCCGTGTCGGAGAACACACGCGGCCGGCGCAACATCTTTTGGAAAGTATAGGCTTTGAATACCTTGAAGAAGTTGATCCATTTGATGGTGGCCCCCACTATGGGGCTAAAACTGCAGACATATTGCCAATTAAACTTGGTCAGACGGCGAAAATTTCTGAGTTCACGGATTCGGTCTTTAAGGAACAGGGACTTTTAGCTACAACCGGCGACGAGTTCCGGTCTTGTCTTGTTGGCTATGATTTACGAAATGGTGAAATTGCAATCCCCACTAAAAGTAGGACTACCTTGCAGTTAGATATTGGTGATGAGGTTTACTTATCTCCGTTTAATTTTAATAAATATGCGAAAAAGGATCAAACATGAGCTATCAAGGCGATTTTATAAATGGAAAATTTTTAAAAGTTGAAAAAGCTGATGGCAATTTTAAAGATACTTCACCCGCTGATTTAAGTGACTTGATAATGACTGTTCCGTATTCCTATGCCCATGTTGATCAGGCGGTTGAGGCGGCACGAAAAGCCTATCTTCCTTGGGCGCGATTGGGACTTGAGCAACGAAAGAAATTTTTGCTGCGCTTGAAGGATGCCTTTGAAAATCACAAAAACGAAATGGCTGACGCTATTGCTCGTGATACTGGAAAACCGAAATGGGAAGCTCTTACCGAGGCCGCTGCATTGGCCAGCAAGATTGATATAACCCTTAATTTTTCAATGGATTTGATTAAAGAAGAGCATCTTGCAAATGCCTTACCCGGAGTTGAGGGTGTTACCCGTCACAAGTCCCGCGGGGTAATGGCGGTTATTGGTCCTTTCAACTTCCCGGCTCATTTGCCAAACGGTCACATCATTCCTGCCCTTGCTGCTGGAAATACGGTTATCTTTAAACCTTCTGAACAAACGCCATTTGTTGGCCAGTGGATGGCAAAATGTTTTGAAAAGGCTGAATTTCCGCCCGGAGTTTTTAACATGATTCAGGGTGACGGCGAGACCGGTCGCAAAATGGTTGTTCACGAACATGTGGACGGGATTCTATTTACTGGGTCCTATGAGGTTGGCTTTAAAATTAAACAAGATACCTTGGCCCACTACTGGAAAATACTAGCACTTGAAATGGGCGGTAAAAATACAACGGTGGTTTGGAATGATTGTGAAATCAATAAGGCGATTTATGAAAGCCTTGTCGGTTCTTATTTAACTACTGGCCAGCGCTGTTCGGGAACAAGCAGAATTATAGTGCATGATAGTGTTGCAGATGAATTCACAGATCGTTTTTACGAAGCAGCAAAAAAATTAACTATCGGACACTGGTCAGAAAATCCATTTATGGGTCCATTGATCAATGAAGCTGCCGTCGAAAAATACATTCGCTTTCAGGAAATCGCAAAACGAGAAGAAGCCGAAAGTTTGATGCGCGGCAAAGCACTTGATCTAAAACACAAGGGTTTTTATGTGACCCCAAGTATTAACTTGGTTAAAAAATTTGATCCCAAATCTGTGTATCAAAAAAGTGAAATTTTTGGTCCAAATGTAGCAATTTTAAAAACTTCGGATTTTGACGAAGTCCTAGAAGTTGTTAACTCGACAGGTTATGGCCTAGCTATGGCTCTGTTTTCAAAAAATGAAACAATTTATAAGCAAGCCTTGCTCGAGGCAAAAGTGGGTATCCTAAATCTGAATCGGACGACAAATGGAGCTAGCTCTCGCTTGCCATTTGGCGGGCTTGGAAAGTCAGGTAATGATCGACCGTCAGGTGGCTATGCAATTCAATACTGCACAGTACCCGTCGCCAGCCTTGAAGACCCAACTCAGTTTGATTCTACAAAAATGCTTCCCGGAATTACGTTCGAGACCAAGTGATGAAAAGAATTGTTTCAATTTCAATTTTCTTAGTATTTTTTGCTACCGTTGGAGCCAGCGTATTCATATGGAAATACTATATCAATCAGGCGGCTAGTGATTCTGACCAAGAGGTCATTTTTGAGGTCATCGCTGGAAAAACTTTTCACCAAGTCGCAAAAGAATTGGAACAAAAACAGATTGTTCGCAACGCTCAGATTTTTTCTCTTTTTGCACGCACTATTGGACAGGCCAATAAAATTAAAATTGGCGAATATGCGCTCAAAGGCAACATGCTACCAAAAGATATTTTGGGCATTCTAACTTCTGGCAAAAGTATTCGACGCCCCTTTACAGTTGCTGAGGGTCTTAATATTTTTGAAATTGCCGAGGCTTATGATAAAGCAGGATTTGGTAATGCCGAAATATTTCTTCAGGCTGCTCAAGACCCGTCCTTGGTAAAATATTTGTTAGGCGATGGACCTGAAACTTTAGAAGGGTATCTATTTCCCGAGACTTACCAGATCACAAAATTTACAACAACTCGGGAACTGATTACCCAAATGGTCAAAAATTTTGATGCTAAGTTTATTCAGGTGCAAAAAATAGGTGGGCAAGGCAATTTGACGAAACACCAGGTCGTAACGTTGGCCAGTATTATTGAAAAGGAAACCGGCGCGCCAGAAGAAAGACCCCTTATTTCATCGGTCTTTCATAATCGCTTGCGCAAAGGCATGTTGCTGCAAACTGACCCGACGATATTATATGGGATTGCTGATGAAACAAAAAAACTTGCAGTTAATATTACTAAGGCTGATATCTTGCGGCGAACCCGCTACAACACCTACGTCGTCAAAGGATTGCCTCCAGGGCCGATCTCAAATCCAGGAAAAGCGGCATTGATCGCGGCCCTGAATCCAATTGAATCTGACTTTTTGTTTTTTGTTAGCCATAACGATGGAACCCATGCTTTTTCCCAAGACCTAAAAAAACACAACGCTGCAGTTAAAAAATTTCAGCTAGATCGCAATGCTCGCGAAGGAAAAAGTTGGCGAGATCTAAATAAAAAGTTGAATAAAGATAAGTAACTTGAATTTAAGGAACCCGTTGGTCCTGACCTTTAATGCAATTGCAGCTAGGCTGTGTGCCCATTTACCTAGTTGTTTGCATCCAAAGTGAATGATTCAGGCCCAAGACGAGTAAATGATCTATCCTGTGGACTGTATTTGTAGACATTGAGTCGGGGAATCAAATTTTCATCATAGGTTGGAACAATAAGGTCCAAGATACTATCGTGATCCACATCGACAATTGCAAGATTGGTTGCTTCGCCTCGATAATCGAAAAACCCATCACGTTTTTCATTAAGAACAATGCGCTTTACTTCGCTTGGGGTCTTGCCAGGTTGGTCAAAGAAATAGACTTCAATAGCCAGAGTTTCAAAAGTCTTCACTTTAATCACTGTCGCACGATCCCCTTGACCAGTAAAATCGACTTCGGCCTTAGCCAGAATTGTTCGGCGTTCATATAGAACAAGTTTTCTGATATAGTCCCGCCAATCAGGGACGACTAAAATCACAGCTAAAATCAGGGCAAGCAGACCTAAACTGTAAATCCAATTCGGAAAGCCTTTGTGTTGCGCAAATTTCATAATATAATAATCAGACTTTCTCAGAGGAGAAGTCTATGACAAAAGAAGATTTTTACCAACTGATCGAGTCACGTAAATCGATTCGAAAATACAAGACTGAGATTCCCCCCAAGGCGACTATTGAAAGAATTTTAGCAGCTGCTATGCACGCTCCCAGCGGAAAGAATCGACAAAATTGGAGATTCTTTATCGTCACGGGAGATAAACGACAAGAGTATTTGCGGTATTCTCAAAAATCGTGGTTGGGCATTAAGGATGTTCTTAAGCAGCGCTTAAAGCCATCATTGTACGATTTTACTGAAAGATTTTTTTACACCTTGGGTGAGGCGCCAATTATAATTTTCTGCTACTCGCACAATACAGATGATGAGCGATACCTAACCAGCATAGGATCTGTGTATATGGCGGTTGAAAATATTAACTTGGCGGCTTTGGTTGAAGGGCTTGGTTCGTGCACCATGGGAGCACCGCTGGAAATAAAGGCCGAGGTTGATCAGTTTCTTGGCGTAACCACACTGCCCGAATACAAAGCAAAGCAACTTGAACTTCTTTGCGCTGTGACGATAGGCTATCCAGATCACAACCCTCCGAAAGCGGCGCGAATTATTGAAGATCGGGTGACTTGGCTTTAACTTGCAATGGTGATTCGAGCTTCTTGAAATGCCGGAAGTTCAATCACAAATCTTGTCATCAAAGAGTTTTGATCAAAGTAAAAACGACCGCCATGATTTTCAATAATTCTTTTAGAAATGCTAAGGCCTAAACCCGTCCCAGAGCCAATTTCCTTAGTTGTGAAAAATGGCTCAAATACTTTGCCCTGAAGGCCAGCCGGTATTCCGGCACCCGAGTCCTCAACCGTTAAAAAGGATCGGTTTGCTTTGGTCCAAGCAGAAATTCGGATCAAGCGATCGCCGACTTTTGTGACGGCATCGTAAGAGTTGGTTAAAAGATTTAAAAGGACTTGTCCTAGCTCCTGGTGGTTTCCATGGACCAAGACTTTTTCCGGAGGAATTGAAATTGCAACTTGAATTTCAGAAGAGCGAAATTTTTCTGTATTGATGGCAACAACATCCATGATCAATTCATTGATACTGAAAGGCTCTATTGAATTTGAAGTCGAGTTCAGACTTCGTCCAGAAATTCTTTGCAGCGAACCAATAACTGAAGACATGCGAAAGACAGTGGCCGATATTTTTTCAAGAGTTGGTAGGGCTTGAGGTCGGGGACTGTCCTTTTTCAAACCGTGCACATAACCCTCGATGATAGCCAGGGGATTATTGAACTCGTGGGCAATTCCTGTTACCATTTCTCCAAGGCTTGCTAGTCTTGCGATCTGGAATGAGTTTAACTTTTGTTGAGCAACTTCATCTGACTTTGTATGGACCTCGTCGATCATCCTTTTCAATTCACTGATATAGCGAAGTCGATCCGCCAAAGTCGCCATCGTGATCGCAGTTGAGGTTAAAACTAAAATGGCCACGATTTCAATTGGAACAATTGAAGGTTCTGTATTGAGCAGAAAAAAGAAAAAACAAATGAAATTAGTTGCGGATTGGACCAACAGAAAAACCCAAGAGTCAAAAGTAAGTCCGAAAATGAATAGGGTTATAAACCAACCAAGGACATAGATAAAATGATTATGCGACTCTGAAACAAGGTAGCTAACATGGACGACCATCGCATTTGCAACGGCGATATAGGCCCATGCAAAGACCTTAAATTTTATCTTGTATTTAATGTCGATCCACCAAAGACCAAGACCTAGGCCACTGCTTAGGATCCGCAGCCAAGCAGGATCGATTGCCGTTGGGAAGAAAGCATAAAGAATCAGACCCCATAAATTGTGGAAAACAACAGAAACAACCAAAATTAGACGAAAACGACTTCGAACAAGGTCATCGTGGACATTTTTCCCCTGTTCGAAATCACCCAAAAAATCAAACATTTGTGGTTCCTTTACCGCCCCAGAGGGACTCTTCGGAAAAAACCTTGGTTTTGGGTAGTCTAATTTGGAAAATTTGCTGAAATTTCAAATATTTGCCTTCTTTTTCTTCACCCAAATTAAACAGTGTGATAAACCCTGTCGACTTATGTCCAGCCCCGTTCAACTTTTACAAGCACTTAAAAGCAACCCCTTTGTCTTGGCCCCGATGGCTGGGATTACCGACCATGCTTTTCGTAGTTTTATGAAAGAACTTGGCGCCGGAGTGGTTGTTTCCGAGCTTGTGTCATCGGATGGGATTCGCTTTAAATCAGGTCGAACCCTAAAACTAATGAGCTTTGCAGATTGCCAGCGGCCCGTAGGCATTCAACTTTTTGGCGACGATCCACAAGTGATGGCTGATGCCGCCAAAGTTGTCGAAGAAATGGGGGCTGATTTTGTTGATATCAATTTTGGTTGCCCGGTTCCCAAAGTCGTTCGCAAAGGAGCTGGGTCAGCGATGCTCAAGGATCTTCCGGCTATGGCAAAGCTGCTGTCCGCCACTGTGAGCGCTGTTCGAATTCCAGTGACCATAAAGATTCGTAGCGGCTGGGATGCGCATTCTCGGAATGCAGACGAAGTTGCCAAATTGGCTTATAATGAAGGCATTACTTGGGTTGCGATTCACGGGCGCACCAGGGCACAAGCCTATGAAGGACAAGCAGATTGGGATTTCATTGCCGAGGTTAAGGCCAAAGCCCAGTTACCGATTTTGGGAAATGGCGACATTTTGACTGCAAAACAGGCTGTTTTAAGAATGGCTCAAACCGGCGTCGACGGCGTCCTCATAGGTCGAGGCGCTCTAAAAGATCCATTTATATTTAAAGATGCTTTAGCAATCTGGCTTGGACAACAAACTGACAAAACCCTATCGCGAAACTATGTTTATTTGTTTCAGCGTCTAGCTTTGCAGATTACGGCGCATTGTGATGATCACATCACTCAAATTCAACTGAAGAAGTTTGCAGCTTGGTTTGCGACCGGGTATCCTGGTGCGGCTCTGCTGAGAAAAAATATTTATCAAAGCAAGTCCACCGAAGAAGTTATGGCGATAGCCCTACAGTTTTTTGCGGGCGTTGACCTCATAGAGCAAGAAGATACCTCTCAAGATGGATTTTTGATGGGTGGACATGGCTAAAAAAAAATTAAAGAAGACACATTAACGAACTAGGTGGTTTATGGCTCAGGATCCTACGAAGATTAGAAATATCGCAATTATTGCTCACGTCGATCATGGCAAGACCACATTAGTGGATCACCTGCTGAAACAAGCAGGAACCTTCCGTGAAAACGAACACGTCGATGAACGCTTGATGGATTCAATGGATCTTGAGCGCGAGCGCGGAATTACAATTGCCGCCAAGAATGCTTCCTTTATCTATGGCGACTACAAAATTAATATTGTCGATACCCCGGGACATAGTGATTTCGGTGGCGAAGTCGAGCGCGTTTTAAATATGGTGGATGGCGCAGTTCTATTGGTGGATGCTTCAGAAGGTCCGCTTCCGCAAACAAGGTTTGTTTTGAAAAAGGCGCTTGAGCAAAATATCAAAGTTATGGTTTGTATCAATAAGATTGACCGTGCAGATGCTCGGCACCAAGAAGTCCTAAACGAGGTCTTCGATCTATTTGTCGATTTGGATGCGACTGAAGAACAAGCTGATTTCGTAACCGTCTATGCGATCGCGCGCGAGGGCATGGCGACCATGGATCCAAGCATAAACACTGGTAATTTGAACTGCCTGTACGAAAAAATTATTGAAGTTGTTCCTCCGCCAGTTGTCGAAGAAGGAAAGTCACTTCAAGTATTAACATCTAGTATTGCCTACAATGCGTGGGTTGGCAGACAGGCTGTGGGCCGCGTTCGTGCCGGCAGCGTGAAAGTCGGTGACGAAGTCATGGCCTCTACTGAAAAAGGGCTGAAAAAATTTAAAGTTAGTGCACTTTACCAGTACCGGGTAAATATGCCGGTCCAAGTTCAAGAGATTGGTGCTGGTGATATTGCGATCATTGCTGGCTTGAATGAAATCAATATTGGCGACACCATCACTTCAGCTACCGATCCTAGGCCCCTACCAAGAATTCGAGTTGAAGAGCCTACGGTTGGAATGATTTTTTCTGTAAATGACGGGCCTTTTGGCGGAAAAGAAGGAAAGCTAGTTACCAGCCGGCAAATACTTGAACGTCTAGAGCGCGAACTTTTGCAGAATGTTGCGATTCGCTTAGAACGAACGGATACCAATGAATCGTTCAAGGTCATTGGCCGAGGAGAATTGGCATTAGGCATTTTAATTGAGCAAATGCGCCGCGAGGGATTTGAACTTTGCGTAAGTAAGCCACAAGTTATTTTTAAGACTGTAAATGGTCAGCTGCAAGAGCCTTTCGAAATTGCCACCATAGATATCGCTGATCAATTCGTCGGCGTCGTCAGTGAAAAGATGGGTATTCGTAAAGGGATCATGACAAATATGAATACTAAAGGTTCTGGCCGAACTCGATTGGAATTTAGAATTCCAGCACGTGGTTTGATAGGATATCGATCTGAATTTTTGACCGATACCCGTGGAACCGGGCTTTTAAATACGCAGTTTGACGGGTATGACGAATATCGTGGCGATATTTGGGCTCGCTCCAATGGCTCAATGATTTCTGATCGCCAAGGCGTTTCTGTAGCTTATGCTATTTGGAATCTGCAAGAGCGTGGTAAAATGCTGATTCAAGCGGGTGTCGATGTTTACACCGGAATGATTGTTGGCGAACATGCCAAGGAAAATGATCTGGAAGTAAATATCACACGAGAGAAAAAATTGACCAATGTTCGGGCTTCCGGAACAGACGAGGCCATTCGCCTTGTGCCCGTTCAGGCGTTGACACTAGAAAAAGCAATGGAATGGATTAGTGATGACGAGTTGATTGAGGTCACTCCGACCCAAATTCGTTTGCGTTGCCGTGAACTTGATCCGCACAAAAGAAAAAGAAAGTCGACGGCTGACCGGGACTAGATGGACCGACGGCAAGGACTGACCATGAATACCGTTGTAGAAATGAAGGGCTTGGTTAAGAAATATGGAGATCGCATCGTTGTTAACGGTGTCGATCTTGATATTTTACAGGGCGAGTGCTTTGGTATTTTGGGTCCAAATGGTGCAGGCAAAACCACCACCATGAAAATGATTTATGGAAGCGTCGAGATCACTCAAGGTGAACTTTACGTGCGCGGACTGAATACAAAAGTAAATCGTCGTGAAGTTAAAAATCTAATTGGTGTGGTTCCCCAAGAAGATGGTCTTGATGTGGATTTTACAGTTAAAGAAAATCTTCTTTTATATGCATCCTATTTTGGCATCAACCAACAAGTGGCAAGACACCGCTGTGAAGACCTCATGCGACTGATGCGACTTGAAGAATATCAAGACCGCGAAGTGCTTGAGCTTAGCGGAGGTCTTCGCCGGCGAGTCGCCATCGGCCGTGGAATGATCAACAAACCTGAAGTGCTGATTTTGGATGAGCCCACTGCGGGCCTTGATCCGCAGGCCAGGATGTGGATTTGGAGTTTTCTAAGACGCCTTAAAGAAGATATGAATACAGTCATAATGACAACCCACTACATGGAAGAGGCCGAACAGATTTGTGACCGAATCGCGATAATGGATAAAGGGAAAGTCCTAACTGTGGGTCGTCCAAAGGACTTAATTAAAGAACATATTGGGACCCAAGTGGTCGAGGTCGAAGTAAATGTTAACGATCTAAATTACTACGGAAATCGCCTTGTTCAGTCAGGTTATTCCTATCAAGTTATTGGCCAGCGCTTAACGATCCATCTTAAAGAATACCAAAACAGCAAAGAAGTGGTCAGCATTGTCGTCGGGAAGAAAACAACAGTTCGCGAACCTAGTTTAAGTGATGTGTTTCTAAAGTTGGCAGGACATGATCTACGCGAGGGACCATTGTGAAAACAAGTCCTGCATCAGTCTATCGCGTATGGCGCCGAGACTTTCTTCAGTTTAAGAAATCAATTTGGGTTAACCTTACCTGGATTGTCCTTGAACCACTATTTTTTCTGGTCGCTCTGGGTTACGGCCTGGGTTCGTATGTAACCAATATCGGCGGTGTTCCATATTCAGAATTCTATTTTCCTGCCCTGCTTTGCAATACCGCTATGATGGTTTCCTTTTTTGAATCAACCTACGGAAGTTTTTCGAAACTCACTTACCAGCGGACTTATCTAACAATGATTTTAACCCCTATCGAACCAACTGAAATTGTCTATGGTGAGATCCTTTGGGGAGCAACGAAAGGCTTTCTAAGTGCTGTTGGCGTAGCGATTGTGGCTTCCCTATTTGGTCATGTTAATTCATTCATGATAATCCCTGGGCTAGTCATAATTTTTATTTTAGCATTACTTTTTTCTGCACTAGGCATGATTTTTACTTCAATTGTTAAAAACTATGACGGCATTATCTATCCAAGCAGCGGCTTGATAGTCCCGATGTCGCTGTTCAGTGGAACTTATTTTCCAATTGAACAGCTGCCACACCCGATAAAATATTTAAGCTACTTATTGCCGCTGACTCATGGAGTAGCTGCGGTCCGAGCGCTGTTGCTGAATTTGCCAAAAGATCCGATCTTCGCAATTCATATTTTAGTTTTAATTGGCTTAGCGATATGGGCAACGCGGGTCGCAGTCCGAAGAATTAACAAAAAACTAATTCAATAAGTTTACAAAAAGTCCTGGTCCGTTTCCTGGACCGTTTCTTCCTCTAGAATTAAATCGTCCTGTTCAGATATTGTCGCTGCCACTGGGCCACTCAGAAAAGTTTCAAGCTCAGCGCTGGCCAAAAGGTAATCGTCATCGTCAATTTGATTGGTCGCGTGCAATTTAGATAAAATATCATTCATTCGTTTGACTGCAAATGGAGTTAGTTTTTTTCGAAAAAATGATTTTGCGTAGACTTCTGGTCCAGGAAGCAAAAAGGCCAAAAAAGATGACTCAACAATATTCAGTTCAGAAGGTGATTTTTTAAAATAGAATTCAGCTGCCTTCTTAACGCCAAAAATATTTTTTCCAAACTGAATAACATTTAGATACTTTTCAAATATTTCATTTTTAGAAAGAATTTTCTCCAGGCGAATGGTAATCAGGGCTTCTTTAAATTTTCGTGTCAAAGTTTTTTCTTTACTTAAAAAAAGATTTTTCGCAAGTTGCTGAGTTATCGTTGACCCACCCCGGGCAAATCTGCCCTTTTCCAAGTTTTTTTTAAGTGAGTTTTCCATTTCTTGAAAATCAAAGCCACTGTGCTGGTAGAATGTCGAATCTTCAGATAGAAGGATTGCTTTTTTTAAAAAAGAAGAAACGCGCGAAATTTGCACGTAATCTTTAGACGTAGAACAAAGGTGAACAGCATAAAGTTTAGTTAACAAACAGCCTTTTATCTCTTTATCTGAAGGAAAATTGGCAAGAACTATGGTCGCCAATAATACGACAAGCGAAAGCAAAAATAGCCCTACTTTTAAAAAAAGAAATGCTGTTTTTTTAATTACTGAGGCTATATCAGACCATTTTCTTTCATCCATTTGACACTTTTGGCGATAGAAATTTGGGCGGTACGGGGACGGAAGTCAAGTTCCCTTTGTGCCTTGCTTGAGTCAAACCAATGATACAAAGTTGCGGTGTAGGCCTGCTCTCGGCTAAGTGAAGTGCTCCAACCATGACTGTTTGCAAAATCACCAAAACTGCCTAAAAGTTGAAGTGTCCACTTGGGCAATAGCAGGCGTGGTGGTTTTTTACCGGCTTCGTGGGCGATCATGGAAAAAAGATCTTTAATCAGAATATTTTCGCCAGACAGAATATATCGCTCGCCACTGCGGCCCCTAACCCATCCTGACAGTATTCCTGAAACCACGTCTTCAATATCGACGACACTAACCCCCCCTGACGTGTAAAAGGGAAATGCCCCCTGAGCAACACGAACTTGGTTTTTCCGAGAAGCCTTTTTCGCATCACCCGGACCATAAATCGTTGCGGGATTCAAAATAACGGCATCGATGCGCTTTTCTTTTACAGCTTTCAAAACTAGTAATTCAGCAAGATGTTTTGTCTCAAAATATCCCAAATTCAGATTCTTTAAATTATAAGGCGACTGCTCATTCAGAATTTGCTGGGGATTAAATCCTGCCCCAACAGCAACAACCGAACTTAAATAAACAAGCCTGCGAATTCTTAAGTCAGTAACAATATCAACGACATTCTTTGTGCCGTTGACATTAACAAGCTCCATCTGCTGTCGGTCGGCAGTTCGATACGAAATTAATCCTGCTAAATGAAAAATACTATCCATTCCGATAAAAGCATTTTTCAGTGAAGCTTTGTCCGTGACATCGCCATATCTATATTCACAGGAAAGACCCTCGAGTTGGCTGAGATCACTTGTCTTTCGAACAAGTGCGAAGACCTCATGGCCTTCAGCAAGCAGCGCCTTAACAACCCAGCTTCCCAGAAATCCATTCGCGCCGGTGATTAGGACCTTAGCCATTCTTTAATTCTCCAAGATGTGCTCTTTTGATCAAACGATTCCAGATTCGGGAACCCCACCAACCCATCAATGAACCAAAGCAAGCTCCCCCGAGCACGTCCAACGGGTAGTGAACCCCGACATAGACCCTGCTAAAGGCAACAAGAGCAGCCAGCGCCAAAAGAGGCCATCTTATTTTTGGATAAAAAAACCCCATAAAAACAGCAAGACAAAACATATTTGCCGCATGATTTGAAACAAAACTAAAGCCGCCAAAATGTGGGGCCTTAAGAATTATATCTTCGCCAGCCAGGTCCGGTCGAAGTCGTTCGAAATATTTTTTTATTAGCTGTGAGCCAATAGAATCAGTAACAGCCATTGTAACAGCTAGACCAACGATAACTTTTAGGCCAGGTGCTCTATACTTCCAGACAAATATAATCAACATCAGGGGTAAGACGATAGTCTGGAATAGCATTGTTTTGTGAAAATCCGTCAGGTTCACGAATAGATAGTCGAATCCCCTATTCGATAGGTCTGTATTAATTATTCGAAGCAGGTCGCGATCTAGCCCAATCATCCATTCCATGCCCCAAGTTAGAATTGGCCCGATTAAAAGTCCAGTTGATTTCAAGAGTTGGACGGGTGTTTTCCTGTTATGGCAGACTGAGGGCAGATGATAGAGCTAACTGCCTTGTCTGGAAAAAAAATATTGGTCAACTTCGATCTCATCAAAGCTATCGAATCGGCCCCTGATACAATCCTTTGTTTTCAGGATGGTTCACGGCTTACGATTCTAGAGACCTTTCAGGAAATTCAAACAAGGTATATCCAACTTAAGAAATCAATTTCTGAAGGCGAGCAAAAATGGAAATGACCACGGTCCTAGGCCTGGCTATTGGCATAGGTGGAATTCTCATCGGCAACCTGATTGAAGGCGGGCACCTCGAATCCTTAGTTCAAGGGGCTGCATTTTTAATCGTTACCGGGGGAACCGCAGGTGCCGTTTTGGTATCATCGAAATCCGAAGACATAAAAATCGGCCTAGCGATGCTTAAGAAAGCTTTTCAACAACGAGATGATTCTAATTTAAGAAAAGCCATGGTCGATGTTTTGGACTGCGCGCGCCTAGCACGCAAAGACTCTATTTTGGCAATCGATTCACGGATCAATAGTATGCAAAGCAAGTTTATGGCCAATGTAATGCGTGCAATCGTTGATGGCGTAGATCCAAAAGTATTAAGGGACATCTTCGAGAAAGAAATTGAAGTTGAAGAAGAGCGACTGCTATCGGCTGCCAAAATTTGGACCGATGCAGGGGGATATGCACCGACCATAGGAATCATTGGCGCAGTCCTTGGACTGATTCACGTCATGGGAAATCTTTCTGATACCTCTAAACTTGGGGCGGGAATTGCGACAGCATTTGTCGCAACGATATATGGGGTCGGATTTTCGAATCTTATCTTTTTGCCAATCGGGAGCAAACTAAAGAAAAAAGTGCTCGACGAAATGAAGCTCAAGGAAATGATTCTTGAAGGTGCACTTTGCATTCAAGCGGGCTTATCACCGGTTCTGGTTGAAATTCGTATGCAATCTTTTATTGAGAACGGCTAATAAATGGCCCGAAAAAGGCATGAGGAACACGAAAATCATGAACGTTGGCTGGTTTCCTATGCCGATTTTATCACTTTGCTCTTTGCCTTTTTTGTCGTTCTTTATGCAACCTCCAACCAAAACGAAGAAAAAGAGAAGAAATTCGAAGAGTCCATTCGCCATGAACTTAAAATATCAGGCGGGGGTGGACAAACAGGTGGGTCACCAAATACGGGCAATCCCCCAAGCCTAAATGATCCCATTGATCTACTTCAGCAAAAAAGAATCGGTAATGAGGACCTTCAAGAAACTATCGAAAAACTAATCGATAAAACAATGAGCGATGAGGAAAAGAAAAAAACGATTAACTCTGTTCGCCACGACTCAGTTGGCGTTCGCGTATCATTAGCAGCGTCAACATTTTTCCCGTCGGGATCGACAAAACTAAGGCTTCCAGCATTAAAATCCTTAGATAAAGTTGCTGAAATATTAAAGAAGTCCAATCGGCCGGTAATCATCGAGGGTCACACCGATAGTGATCAAGTGATGGGTGGAATGTTTGAAAGTAACTGGGAACTTGCTAGTCTTCGGGCAACAACCGTTGTTCGCTACTTGATTAAAATCCATAAAATGGATGGTAGGCAGTTGTCGGCAATTTCCTATGCCGATCAGCGACCCGTTGTTGCGAATAGCAGCGAGACCAATAAATCATTAAATCGCCGAATTGAATTGCTGATTGTCAACACCGACTAGTTCGAATTCTTCTAACTGGCTATGCGATTTGCAGTTACAGACTTTTTAAGTCCAATTCGGAAGCAACTAGTTTGGATACCTTCTTCCAATTTAATATAGCCAGAATTTGCTTGCATCAGCCCTGCAGCCACTGAAAGACCAAGTCCGCTGCCGGATCCAGTTTGCTTTGTGGTAAAAAACGGATCGAATATTCTACCCCTGATCTCAGGAGCAATTCCTTTTCCAGAATCAGTAATTGAAACCTCTACAAAATCTTTGCACTCAATAACTTTAAGTTCAATCCACGCTGGCTGATCTTTAGACTGACGCTCGCATTCCTGAAATGCATTCATCATTACATTCAATAAAACTTGAATAATCTGGGCTGGCCTGCACTCGACTCGCAAGGTTGGATCTCCATACTGAGTCCGCAATTCAATTTGGTGATTCTCAAGGCGCATTTTCCAGAACATCAAGAACTCGTCAACCAATTGGTGGGCAGGAATAGTGACTAACTCTTCAAGCTCGACGTCCTTTGAAATTCGGCGCATTCCTGTTACGATCTTTGCAATTCTTAAAGTCGTCGAGGCAATTTTTTCTAGGCTTGCTTCAAGAACTTCTGCGGTAATTCTATTCTTTCGTACGGCCTGCTGTAGATATTGTGTTTTTCCTAAGATAATCGCCAGTGGATTGTTAATTTCATGGGCCAGTCCAGCGGCCATCTCGCCAAGAGCCTCGAACTTATGACTTTGCAAAGCAACAATTTGTTTCTCTTCCGCTTGCTTCATTAATTCAACTTCTTTTGAAATATCCTGGGCAAAACCAATGGTGCGAATTGGCGTATCACCTTCTGTTTCAAAAATAACTTCCCTGAGATTGATCCATCGCCATGTTACGTCTACAGCAAGAAAACGAAATGTCCCCTCAAAAGAGCTTTGTGGGTCTTTCGTAAAAATATCTCTTAATAAACGAAAATTTTCCAAGTCTTCTGGATGAATAATCTTTTCAAGACTTTCAGAAGATAGGTCGCCTATTTTTCTCTGTTTAAGGCCGAATAGTTGTTCTAACCTATTATTTACAAATGAAATTCGAGAAGTTTTCATTTCAATTGAATAGTACATTATCGGGGCAGAATTAAATATTCGATCAAGCAGGCTGGCTTTTGTTTTTTCTCGATCTAGATGCCGCGAAATGAAGTAAACAAATAGAACCAACAAAACACCCAATGAACCAAGAACAACAATACCCCAGTCCGTCGGTTGAATTTGCTCTAGACTTTTGTTTTGAATAATCCGATAGCGGTCATAGCCCGCAAAGCCAAGCATGCTCAATGCAATCAGCGATGCAGTTAGCATCCATACTTCTGACGTTTTCGTAAAACTGAACGACTTTGTTTCTACAGGCATTAATTGTCTATCGGCATTCAACCAGATTTGGTCAACGGATGAAAGTCTAGGTATGAAATACGAGGGAACAGTAAATTCTGTTCCCTTTTGAGACGAATTAAGCTTTGCACTTTGCCAACTTTTCCAATAGCTCTTCGATTTGTGCACGGGTATATTTCAAATTTGTTAAAGCCGTCATTAACGCCTGCTCAACAGATGGCGCTGGACCGTTTCGAGTGTCTCTAAGAGCCGCTAAGGTTCCTTCCATAATTTCTCGGGCCTTGTTGTTGAACTGAGATTCCTGTTTTGCAGAGCCAATTTCCGAAGCTACAGTATGAGCTAGTTTTGCTAACGCTTGTTCTCCTTTAGCAAGCTTTCCGCTGGCTTCCGATCGAGATCCTAATTCAACTACAATTCGCAAAGCTAAAGCGGCGTCAGATTCTAAAGCCGACAAGTTTGGTGGTTTATCAGTTGCTGTTTTAATGTCGCCGGATCTTACGGCAGCTAGTTCGATAAACAAATCCTTCAGTGACACAACAGATTTTCCATCAAGGCTTGATACCCCTTCGACCTCAATATTTCTTCCCAGTACAGCCTTAAGTGTCGAATTAGATATATCTTTCAATTCCGGAACTGCTTTTCCAAGGGACTCAGCGAGTTTAGTATAGCCTTCAGGAGTGCCTGATTTGTGGGCTGTTGCTATCTGGCCTTCAATCCTATGCTTAACATCCTTTACTACTGTATTGAAAGATCCCGGCGCCGCTGTAGCATTGATTGCAGCCAATGTAGCGATCGTCAAAAGAACTGTTTTAATCATGTTTACTTGCATAAAATTCCCTTCGTAATGGTTTAAAATAAAACTTAAAATTTAAGTCAAAAATTGTTTACGTGTGTCTACCTATTGGTCACTTCCCTCGCTCCTCCGAGCGCTAGGCACCTCAATAAGCTTCACACATTCCTTATTATCAAATTGCGTGCCACATTGCGCCTTCAGAATAGCCTGCGGCTGGCTCTCTTCAGTACCTTCAGGATTAGTAGCTACTGGCTCGGGCTTTAGACTTTTAAAATAGGTGCTTGTGTCTTCATTGTGATATCGGCTTGGCGACCCTTTGGAAGTTGCCGGGTGACCGGTCATGTTGTTTAAAAGTGTTCGCGGCGCCGTGGCGGCTGTTGTCGGCTTAACAGGACGGGCCGTGCCGTCATCATAGACATAGCGGTAGCTGACGGCGTTTGCGATATTTACATAGTTAGCTAGTTCATCAACTAATTTTCCCAATCCAGTCATGCATTCTTCAAAAATCGCTTTTTGGTAAAGCGATGATTTATACGAACCAAAAATAGTCTTTAGTTCGTTTAATGATTTTTGCGCATTCAAGATTTGCGCGCTCACATGACTTGGCTTTAGATCAGCATACGGAAGCTCGTCCACTAAGGTTGCAAGAACAGCACGGCTTCTTTCAAAATTAGCCATAATTTCAGTCTTATACCTATTTTCTCCGCCGCTATTTTTTTCGGCAAAATCATTCAAAGCAAAAAGACTTTTTCGCGCTTCGTCTATTATAGAGGCTGTCTTGTCTGGTGACAAATGAGGGGCTGCAAGCTGTTGTAATACGCTTTTGAAGCCAGCAAGACTAAGTTCAAGTGCTACCTTCTCAAGCGGGTTTGCTACATTTTCTTTTGCAAAGATATGTAGGAGCTCAAGGGCTTTCTTAGCTTTTTGCAGATTTGCAGCATTTGGTTTCAAATCAATTACTGGCGCTTGAAGAATACCCATTTTTCCGGAAAATTCTTTAATCTTAATCGACATAATCAATTTTTCAATACCAGCAAACGATTTTTCAATATCGGTTTGAATTTGCAAGTTATGGGGATATCTTGGGGGCTTGTCAAAATGTGCTGGGTAAACTAAATTTCTAAAATCCAATGAGCTATTATGACGCAACAAAGTCAAAATCGATAAATTCGAACCCTTTCCAAAAGGCTGCGTTCTTGATTTTTCCAAATATGAAATTTTTATCACTGAATTTGTCCCGGCCCTGGTTTTGTCCATGTCCAATGGCAAAGACTGTGGTGCCGCTTTACCTTGCTTTAAATGCAAACTTTTAAGAAGTTCGCCGGCCACCATTAAGTAAAGATTTCGCTCTTGTTTTATTGATTCCATAACGTTATTCGCCACCGGCCCTGGATTCCAGCCACTGTCTTTTTCACGAATATGTTCAACTACGGTGCCATCCTGAAGTTGGGATACATAGGCTGGCTTCTCGATGTTGTGTTGTATCTTTTGGATCATTCCTGCAACGATATCTTGGTATGCTTCTTCGTATTCAGACCAAATGTTTACATAAGCGGGTTCTACAGAAATCTGCCACCACTTTGTCATGCTCTCACGGACCTTTTCTAATCCCGATGCTGGGTCTTTCACGACTGTAATAAAACGATCGCGAATGGAAGCCATGATGTATTCAAACACGCTGCTGTAGTTTTTCGTAACTTGGTTTCCCTCATAAAGATCAACCGGAGCACTGGTAATTCGGTTACCTGGATGGATCGCCATTAAAGTTTCTTGATCGTACTGAGTGGCAATTTCCTTAGCTGGGGTCTGCCCGGCTCGGCTTGCTGTTTTTATCTCTATTTTTCTGGAAGGAATAATTTGTGGTGCTAGAAAGCTAGATCGAAGGCCCTTTTTCCAAAATCTTAGTCCTCGAGTTGAAGGAGTCAGTTCTTCGTTTTGGTCCGGATTGGGCCCAAATAGCATTGCCAGCGCAAGGTGATCTGAATAGGTCGGGGTCCACAGAAACGCATCGCTTTTGACCAGGTTTTTATGACCACTCAGGTACTTATATCCACCAGTGAAAGATGAAATATAGAAATCTTGATAATCCGGCCTGCTGTTCGCCGAATATTTCGAGTAGTAGTCTAAATATGCCGATCCACGGTTTAACAACGGAACTGGATTGCCTAATGCCGTCTTCATGCCTCGAACGAATTCGCGAAATATTGCGCTTGGCAATTCACTTACCCCAGGGTATTTCGGATCTTCTTGATTCAATATTTGAATCGCGCTTGCAATTGGTAACGCAGCCGTATTTCGCAGTGCCATTATCGCATCGATAAATGCTTTTGAATGAAGGGCGGTCTCAGTCCTTAGTGTATTGATGTGCACGATTGATTTTGCATTCTTAAATATGGGCAGCAATTTTAGCTTTTCCGCCAGCGGTGGAACCGTCGCAAATTCAGCCTTCGGTACAGATCGAATAGAGTCAATAATAAGCATCGCCTGCAAGCCTTTAGTGAATTCAGAATGCATTCGCACTATTGCTTCTCGCTCGCGGGGATATAGGAAAGTATTCTTACTTGTATAGTCAGTTGAAAACAGTTCGGATTTTAGAACTGCTAGCAATGTTTCCAATTGCATAAAATGGACTGCTTCAGGTTGCGCAAGAAAAACATTCTTTTTTTCGCTGTTCAAGTCTTTAGGCATGATTCCATTTAGCGGAAACCACATCCCAAGAATTCGATGCAGATTAGAAGATAGCTGATGTTGATCATCACGCGCTTTTTCTTCTTGCGGCGTAAAGCGCCGACCCAACTTAAGCTGTTCAACTTCTTCTTTTTCATAAATTACCTTATCGACCAATCGCGAAGTCATATCTTGATAGAAGTCTTTTGTGGCCTGATACATTCCTGATAATTTGTTTAGTTTATCCGACCATTGTGCATGGGCGCCCAATGACTTTTGCAAATTAAATTGCCGCCAAGCCGGCATAGAGCTGTGCATTTTTTCAAGAATTCTATTAAGTTCATTTTCGCAGATTTCTGTGTCGTACTTTGCCCAATCTTCATAATTTTGAATTTTTTCCGAAAACTCACTAGTTGACTCGTCAGAAAGTTTAATTGGTGGTTTCGACGGGATAAAGCAACTGGGCAATGCTTTCGTTTGCCAATCATTGCCTATATTCTGCGAAATTGTCTTGAGCAGTTCTTTGTCGACCAAATCGAATTTTCTGCCATCCCAAAAGTTGGTCCATGCAGGGGTAATCAATTCATTCAGTTTTTGATCCAAGACGACAAAAGTAGCAATTTGAATAACCTTATAGATTGAAAACGCAATTCCAGATGCAGGATTGGCCGACGCCGCAATTGTCCCAAGAGTTAGGCTAGCAAGACGGAGTGATACAAATACAGCATTTCGGGCGACCCTGGATCCAATCATGCCACCGGCTTTAATTGCCATTCGGGCGGAAGCACTAGATGCAAGAAAACTGACTACTGAGCCAGCTCCACCAAGAGCACAGCCTTCAAGAAGACCGGCTAATATTGTAGATGAGGTCATTGAAAGCATGGTCGGCATCATCGTCGCTATTTTTTCCGGAGTTGCAAAGCTTTTAAAGACTTTCCACGCCTCTTCATAGCAATTCATCTTTTCAGCAGGATCCTTATCGTTAGCCAAACACTCTTTCATTGAATGTCCAACTTCATGAGTAATATTAGATGCCGTCGAGCCTATGGACATACCCAGATAGGGAATAAATCTTTGAAGGTTTGGAGTCGTTAGTACTTGCTGCAAATAGTGCGCAGATATGCCATTCGCTTCCATGAATGCCAAAAAGCCAATTTGCCCAATTGGATCTTTCTGGCTTTCAAGAAATTGAGCAAGACCCAATGGATTAGTTGCCCACGCCTCACGCTGTGAGCGCAGCATAAGATCCTTCATTTGCAGGGCACCCAATGCAATAAAGAAATAGGTTGCTTCGCTAGGGAACTCAGTCAGCTTATGCAGCATCACCTTTGAAACCACCTTTGCGTGGCCCAATAGGCCGGGGTTTCCAGCGACTTGCTTTAGGGTAGTTTCACCACCGCCAATATTAATAGCTGATTTTGGTCCAGTCCCAACAATTAGTGCTTTGGTTTCTTTAACAGTTTGCGCGAAATCATTTTTTAGCAGCTTGCCCACTGCTGCGGGAGCATCAGCAGATTTAATTGCCATTGCTAAATCGCCAATTTTCATTTTTGCCAAGAAGGCAGTATCTGAAAGCGGTGTAATGAAGCGATAGAAAAGCTTTCCACTTTTATCAATTGCCGAAACCACTACAGCATTTGCATTTTTCTCAAGTTTTACCGGATCAAATTGCCATTTGGAAATATTAGACATCAGGGATGGCACATTGACGCTGAAACACTTCTCGATGACATTGGCGGCTGCGGTTCCCAACGTAGGGACCTGGGCGCGGGCAAGCCCTGGGATATAGGTTAAGTTGGCAAATAATATGGCAGCAACTGCAATTCGAGAAGTTTTCATACAAGCTTATATTAGCAACTAAAATGCCTACCTTCGATTGCCCTAAACGCAATAAACCGCTAGGAAGGAATCCATGTTTTTGCTGGTGCCAAAGATAGGCCACGTCCTGTCAATCTTCTGTACACTCAAAAATTTTAGAACTTTGGCGTAAAAACAGGACTCTGAAAAGCTTGCGTTTGGGAATTAAAATTCCGAGATGGGTTATGCAAGACCGTTCATACTCTTAATAAATATGATACTAACAACTGAGGACGCGTATGATTTTAACTAATATTGAATCCGTTCCTGGCAAAAAGATCGTTGAACATTTTGGCTTAGTCAGCGGAAGTACGGTTCGTGCCAAACACGCCGGCCGCGATTTCGCTGCAGGACTAAAAAACATCTTTGGTGGTGAATTAAAGGGCTATACTGAACTTCTGAAAGAGAGTCGCCAAGAGGCGCTGGAAAGAATGGAAGAACAGGCTAAAGCCGTCGGCGCCAATGCCATCGTAAATGTTCGTTTTGCAACGACGAGTATCACGGCTGGTGCTGCCGAAATTTTGGTCTACGGCACAGCTGTTCGTTTGGAGCTATAGAATATGATCCAATTGATTATATTTCTTTCTCTCTTTGCGATTGCCTATTTTTCAGGTCGCTATTTTGAAAAAGTACACTACAAAAGCATTCTTGAAAGGGAAAAAGAATATTTGCATTTACCCGTTATTGCCGGGGATTGGAAAGACCAATATGACGAAACCTATGAAGGGACTTTGCTTTCAGCCGGCATTGTGGTGGGTTCAGATTACTTTAAAACAACCGTGAGTGGAGTGCGAAGCCTATTCGGTGGGCGACTAAAGAATTATGAATCCCTATTGGATCGCGGTCGTCGCGAGGCCACTTTAAGATTACAAAGCAAAGCTGCAAAATGGGGTGCAGAGAAAATACTCAATTTGCGCCTTGAAAGTTCGTCGATGGGCATGTCCAGAGGGGGAAATTCTGGCCTACCCAGTGTCGAAATCTTTGCTTATGGAACGGCTGTTAAGAAAAGACCGTGACAAAGTTTAACCCAAAAATTATTCCCGAAGGTATCAATTCAACACCAGAAAACCCTTTGGTTGATTTTCTAAAATTAATTGCCCAGCTCATTCCAATGGTTCTGATCGTCTATTTTTTGTTAGATTGGGGAACACGTTGGGCATTTAGCTTCATTTCACTGAAGCAAGAAGTCCAAATGGGCACCTATATCCTTAAAAAAAATGAGCTTAAGGACGGCAACAAAAATGCTCCGATGCAATCATTAGTAGACGCCTTGTGGCTGCCTTTCAAAAATCAAGACTCGCCGGCACCACATGGCTTAGTTATCGAAGAAGCATACGCCAATGCTTTTATGGCACCTGGTGGTATCTTGCAAGTGACCACAACTCTGGTTAATCAATCCAAAAGTGAAAACGAACTCAGTTTCGTTGTGTGCCACGAATTGGGTCACTACTTTCATAGACACGCGTTAACCAGACTCAGTCGATCACTGGTTCTTGGTTTAATTTCGGCTTTGCTAGGACTGGGCTCTGACAACGGAGCTTTGAATTTAGGCATAGAACTGGGTGAACTTACCTACAGTCGTGAGCAAGAAAGCGAGGCCGATCGTTTTGCCTTAAGTTGTTTGAACTCAAAGTATGGACATATCCAGGAATTTGATACGTTCTTTAAAAAGGCAGCACAAGCAGAAGGCCTGACGAATCTTAAAGTTCTACAGTACGTATCGACTCACCCTATTCCTGAAAACAGAATCGATGAATTGATCGCTTTGGGAAGAAATAATAATTTCAAGTTTCACGGCGATTTAAAGCAGCATAACCTAAAGTAGTAAACTGGAAAACTTGGCTGCCTGTTCTTGAAATCCTAATTGGTTTTTAATATCTTTTCAGCCAACCGTGGCGCCAATTGGACGGTGACCTGCAACAGTAGCGGTCCCAACAATAGGCCCGGTAGCCCAAAGACCAAAATTGAGCCCAATATTCCCAGCAAAGATAGCAGTGGAGGCAGGCTTTTTTCATTACTGGAAAGTATAAATGGTTTAATAATATTATCAATGCTGCCAGCGATTGCCGCCACAACAAGTAGGCCAATACCATCGGCAGAGTTTCCTCCTAAAAATGAAATCAACGCCAATGCCAAGGCTACCGGGGCGGCACCAATCACCGGAATAAAGGAAAGAAAAAGCGTTGCCGAAAATACTAAATAGAACTCATGGTAGCCAAAAATTAACGAGCCAATTGAAACAATCAAGGCCTGCAGGACACCCACCATTAAGGTTGAAACCAAAATTAACTTGCAGCTGGCCTGCAGTGACTGAAGAATTTCTTGCATTTCCGCATCGGGCAAAGGACTAAATCTAAAAATTCCGGCGCGTATTGCTTTTGCTTTGCTAGTTAAAATAAACAAAAAACTAAAAAAAACAAAAAAAGACAAAGATAAAGTTGGAAGTGAAGTTAAAAAAGAAGTCGCTTTTGCAACAATAAATGGTCCTAATTTCGCAAGAATTTCATCCTTTCCAGGTATGATATCTTGTTCGGTTCCGATCATGTCGGCCCATTGGCTAAGGTAGGTTTGTATTTTTCCAAATAATGAAAACAGAGACTGTATAAACTGAGAATTTTGAATCGATTGAAGAGAAACTGATTTAAGACCCTTTACAATTCGCAATGAAAAAAAGATCAAGGGTCCCCAAATTAAAAATAGACTGACGGCCAATAATCCGAAGGTAAAAAGTTTTCTATTTTTTGCCTGCAACTTAACTTTGTATAGAATGGGCTCAAGTCCTAGCGCCACAAAGATGGCCAGAAGAATGGGAATAAAGAATGGAGAAAATATGAGAAGAAACGGAATCACAAATATTAAAAATAGAATTATTCGTGACCAATTTTGATGTTTTTCAAGCATGCTCACAATATATATCCAAGAACATTGAAAAAACAACTTCTACTGTCGGCAGCAATAGACCGCGGATTGATTCGCGCTTGATAGTGGATTGATTCGCTCTAGACTTTAGATTAATTCGGTTGGTGCCAAATTGAACGATCGCGAACGGCATTATTTTGCGAAAAATGGGCAGCGACGCCGGATCCTTGCCATTTCATTGTTGTATAGGATCCATTTTTTACTTTTTCATATTTGGTATCAACGTCAACGACAGTGTTACATCCAGCCTTCACCGCCAAAAAAGCTAGGCGCATGATAACTTCCTTTTCATCAGCACAGTCAGTCACACGAGTTGGATCCTGTAGACGTTCGATCAAGCGTGTTTCTTTACCCTGATTTTTGCCGAAGATCGCGACATCTTTTGCCTGCTCCATCATCTGATTATAGGACTCTAAATCCGCTGCTACTGTGTTATCGAAACACTGATGGCAGTAGGTCGTATGCAAAAGATGCTGAGGAACAACAGGCAAATAGGAAAACGTGTCATCTTCAATAATGTGGGCACAGTATTTACAGATCGTACTTTCGCACAATCCACAGGTAAGTGCAGCCTTTGGCTTCAAACAAGAGACACAAATAGAAGCATTCATAGGTCTGAGATAGCATAGTTGCAGCGGCAATCGAAGCGGAATGCAAAATTCTGAAAATATTGCCTAGTCCTTACCCAAAGATCTGTGGCTTTCCCTTGATGGACCGCGGCTTAGGGGCCGTCTTCTTCCACTGGAACCTCAATAGATCTATCCGATCACCATGTAAAAAGATGACTTTCTCATTTTCCAAATACCGCTTTTGCTGCCGATAATTATGACTCAATGGAAGAAACGAAATTTTTCCTTTAGAGTTTACGACACGATGCCATGGCAGACGGTAGGTCACCGAACAGGAGTGCAGTATCCACGAAACTCCGCGGGAACCATGGGGCTTCCCAGCAAGTTTCGCTATCTGACCGTAGGTGGCAACCTTTCCCTTGGGAATTTTATTTATCAGTTCCATTACTTTTCTTGAAAAATCACTGGTGGCTAGCATTTGTACCTTTTATTGTATCCTTAAGTCAGGCCTGTGGAGGCAGATGAATTCAGGCCAAATCAAAAATGATTATTTCACTATGGCTTTCGGCGACTATTGTCAGCTGATTGGTGATTTCAACAGCTAGGCCATCTCCAGCAGATAATTTCAACCCATTAACCTGAATTTGACCTGAAACCATTTGCAACCAAACACCCCTACCAGAGCGAACTAGAAATTCTAAGCTTTCGCCATTTTTTAATCTTGAAACATACATGTCGGCGTCTTGGCGAATTGAAATTGAGCCATTGCGACCGCCTTCTGATGCAACCAGCACGATTTTTTCTGAGCTGAGTGCTGACTCAAATGACTTTTGCCCATAGCTGGGGGCTTGATCTAGGCTATTTGGTAAGATCCAAATCTGAAACAAATGCGTTTCTTGATCTGTGAATTCGTTAAACTCAGAATGCTGGATTCCAGATCCCGCACTTAAACTTTGGACTTCCCCTGGGCGAATGGTTGTTTTATTGCCCATTGTGTCTTCATGCAGAAGGCCACCTTTAACAACATAAGAAATGATTTCCATATTTTTGTGCGGATGCTTGCCGAATCCAGCTTTACCCTGAATGCGATCTTCATTAATAACCATTAAACTTCGAAATTGGATATGCTTTGGATCATAGTACCCAGCAAAGGAAAATGTATGCCGAGCAACCAGCCAGCCATGATCTGCGAAGCCTCTTTCGTCTGATTTTCGAATTTGTAACATAGATTCTCCTGCGGAAGATGACTTCGCCATCTATTCATATTTAAAATGCAATTGTTTCAATATGCCAGTTCTAATTTAATTATGGGCTAGGGCATATGAAAGGACATAAATGCGAATACGGCAAATGGGTTTTTCTTCGCGCTTAAAGGCCCACAGACATATCGTGACTTTAGAAACCTTAAAGTTTATTTCAGAATATCTTGTCGATGGCAATGCTCGGCAAGCGGCTTTACGCTCTGGAATTCCAGAGACCTATGCCGCGCGACAAGGAGCCTGGTTAAAAAAGCATCCCATAGTGATCGCGGCCTTAGAGCGCGAGTTGGACGCCACTGAAATCCATAAATTGCAAAAACTGATTGGTGAAATTAACTCGCGTATGGAATCTTGCAAAAGCATTTTAGAACTTGAATAATAGAAACATGACGACCCAGCCGCATTCATTTAGGACTTACCTATGACGATTAAAATATATATCGACGCCGATGGCTGCGCTGTCAAAGATGAGGTCTATAAAGTCGCTGAACGATACCAGCTTTCGGTTGTCTTGGTAGCTAACAAACGATTGAATATTCCATTGAATCCATTGTTTAAAATGGTTGTTGTCGCTGCTGATTTTGATGCGGCTGATGACTGGATCGTCGAAAACTCAAACGCTAGAGATATCGTAATTACCTCTGATATTTTACTGGCGGATCGCTGCGTAAAAAAATCATTGCGTGTGCTGGGCTCTAAGGGCGAAGAGTTCACTGAAGACAATATTGGCTCAGCGGTGGCGACTCGGGAGCTGATGCAGAATCTTCGACAAATGGGTGAAATTCGCGGTGGACCTGCGCCGATGGACAAAAAATCGCGTTCGCGATTTCTAGCAAAACTTGATCAAATAATACAGTCCCTAAAGCGATAAGGGGACTAGCGTTTGAAGTTTTGTTTTGCGGGCGTGGCTTTTTTTCTAGGTCCAGCTTTTATATTTTCTAAATTGGCAATCAAAGCGCCATCCCTAGCCGTCACGAGGTTAACCACAACACCCTGACGACCTGCCCGCGCCGTGCGACCGACCCGATGAAGATAGTTATTTATGTCCTGAGGCAAATGGTAATTTATAACTCGCTCGACATTTTCAACATCAAGACCACGCGAAGCCAGATCTGTCGATATCAGTAGACCTGTCTTTCCCTCGCGAAAAGATTTTAAATTGGCGCGACGTTCGACTTTATCCATCTCGCCCCGGTAGATTAAACAATTATGACCCTTATCTTTTAGCAACTTTGCCAACGTGTCGCATTGGTCTCTGGTATTGGTAAATATTAGAGTACCGCCCTTAACAGGCTCTGCTAAAAGCTTTTCAAGTAAAGGCATCCGTTTACCATCAATAACATTGCGGTTCACCGTAGTTAATGTCGCAACGACTCGGTGGCTGCCTTCACTACGGACAATTTCAGCACCGGAAAAAAGTTTTGCCATCAGTTCCTGCATTGTCGCAGACACTGTCGCTGAAAATAGACCCAGCTGTCGATCTGGACGACAGGCCTCGGCAATCGTCATGGCATCGTTCAAAAAACCCTGATCTAACATTTGATCCGCTTCATCAAAAATAAGTGATCGAACATCACTTAGATTAATCAACCTACGATTCATTAACTTCACAAGTCTGCCTGGGGTCGCTACCAAAATTTCAAATGGACCACTGATATTTCTTTTTGCGACTTCTAGGGTTGTTCCACCAAGGACTGTTCGAACACGTAATCGGGTGGTGTGGGTAAACGGCTTCAGAACCCGAGAAACTTGCTCGCCCAACTCGCGGGTTGGCACAATTATGGCGGCCCGAGGTTGCGCATCGGCGGTAACAGGTTGTCCGTTATTTTCTAGCACTTTTAACAGATGCAACAAGGGTAAAGCATAGGAAAGTGTTTTACCACTTCCAGTTTCAGAAACCCCAACCACGGACTTTCCGGTCAGCAACAACGGTAAAGATCGGCATTGAATTTCAGTTGGTCGAAAAAGACCTTTTTCGACCAAAGTTGCTTGGATTGTCGGTAAAAAATTGAAGCCAGAAAATAATTCCATGATGGTCGTCCTTTAAAAGTACAGACCCGGGACAATATAGTTTTCATATCCCCTGTGGCAAGAGTCTCAATGGATTACCCCTTAGATCGGCAATTAATACATTGTTGACCATGAAATAAGAACACGAAACCGAGACCGCGGCTAAGGTATGAGTCGGCAACCCCAAAGGCTAGAACGATTTTGCGTCAATTACGAAGCGGTATTTAACCTGCCCTTTGACGGTTCTTTCATAAGCATCATTAATTTGTGGGGCGGTGATAAGCTCGATGTCAGCTAAAACCTTTTTCTTTGCACAAAAGTCCAACATCTCTTGAGTTTCCTTTATGCCACCAATCAATGAACCAGCAAGTCTTTTGCGGCCATAAATCAGCGCCATGGCGGCCACTTGATTGGGCTCAGGCGCTGCACCAACCAAAACATGGGTGCCACCGATCTTTAAAGTTCCCATGTAGGGTGAAAAATCATGTTTGGCCGAAACTGTATCAATTATTAAATCAAGCTTTCCACTAACAGCTGCAAAATTTTTCAGATCTGAAGTGATAATAAAATTCTTTGCCCCTAATTTCTTTGCGTCCTGCTCCTTATTCGGGGAAGTACTGAAAACCGTGACCTCGGCACCCATTGCTTTTGCAATCTTAACTGCCATGTGACCCAGGCCGCCCAGGCCAACGACACCAACTTTAGAGCCCTTTTTTGTCCCATAACGCTTTAGCGGCGAATAAGTCGTAATCCCTGCGCACAGAAGCGGGGCGACTCGGTCTAAAGCGAGGCCCTTTTTAATTTTAAGGACATATTTGTCCTTAACAGTTATATGCGATGAGTATCCACCGTAGGTCGGGGTCTTTCCATCAAGCTCTGTGCTGTTATAGGTAAAGACAGTATGGCCTTCGCAAAATTGCTGTTCATTTGATTTGCAACTTGCACATTTTCCGCAAGAATCGACAAAACAACCAACGCCGACAAGGTCACCTACCTTGAAACGTTTTACCTTCTTTCCTGCTTCAGTCACCTTCCCAACGATTTCGTGGCCTGGTACGCAAGGGTAGGCAGTTGGTCCCCATTCTCCGCGGGCAGTGTGAATATCGGAATGGCAAACTCCGCAGTAAGCAATTTCGATGACAACATCATCGGGACGAGGCGATCTTCTTTCGATCTGATGGGGAAGAATTTTTGAGGTTGTAGATTGAGCAGCATATGCTTTTGCTTTGAACACGTGGGCTACCTTTTTGAGCAGTTATTTTTAATTCAGGTCTATCATCTACTAAGCTATTGGAAAATAAAGTCCAGAATTTACAAAACTTAAATCTGCTTGTTCGAGAGCTTCCAAGTTCGCGCAATCGCAGGTACTGTATACCTAACCAGGAGACCTCTTTGAAAACGGAACCAAAGTGCCCAAAATGTAATTCTGAAAATGTCTATTCCGACGGAAATATTTGGATTTGCCCTGAGTGTGCCAATGAGTGGAGCGAACACTTAGATACAACCGCCAGTGCACCCGAAACAGCTAACGCAACGATTAAAGATGCAAATGGGAATACTCTGACCAGTGGTGACGCCGTGACCGTAATGAAGGATCTTAAAATTAAAGGGTCTTCAGGGGTTTTAAAAAGCGGCACAAAGGTCAAAAATATTCGCCTGACGGATGGCAATGATGGGCACAATATTATTTGTAAAATTGATGGAATGGGAACCATCAATTTAAAATCAGAGTTTGTGCGAAAGATCTAACATTCACTCTCAAATGGAAAACTTGGTAACAAAGTCAATTACAGTTTCTGTCATGATTTTTAAAGATTTAAACGGCTTCTCAAAATATTCAAATGGTTGCAAAGCTTCCAATTCTGGCGGAAACGAGCTGCCGATATGTCCACTCATGATGACCAATTTCACATCTGGATTCATCTTTCTGGCAAAACTTGCAACTTCAAGTCCGGACTTCCCAGGCATACGCAAGTCGGTCAAAACGGCGTCGAATTTGTCTGTTGTTAAATACTTAATTGCCTCGTCCCCTGAATTTGCTTTCTTTACAAAAAATTCTTGTTGAAATTCGCTTTCCAATTGATCGCAGATATCCTCTTCGTCGTCGACGATAAGAATTGAAAACTGCTTGATCTTCCAACCCGGATGGGTAATCTCCCCGACGGAATCTATTGAACCTGATCTGGCCTCTTCGGAATTCCCTGCAGCGTTAGGAATTTTAATTATAAAAGTTGTTTCAATGCCTTTGACCTGAACAGTCATCGTCCCATTTGTTTCTTCGATAGCCTGTCGGGCCAAAGCAAGCCCTAGGCCCGTGCCACTACCAACCTCTTTGGTTGTGAAAAATGGATCAAAGATCCTACCGATGACATTGTCAGGAATTCCGCCAGCATTATCTTGAAAGTGAACAACAACGCTATTTTCTGAGTTTTCGATATCGATTATAATTCTTGAATTCTTGCGATTTACCTGAGAACAAAAGGCGTCTCTGCTATTCGCCATCAAGTTTTGAAAAACGCCAAAAAGTTGATTGAGGTCACCCCGAACATAGGGGTTAATGGATTTATTATTAATTTCAAATTCAATTTGATCGTAGCTTAATTGCTTGCCTAAAAGTTCGTGGGCCTCTTCGATGGGATCCATAATTGAAATACGAACTTTCTCTTGGTCTTGGGAACCCCTCGATAACTTAAGCAAATGCTTGATCGTACCTGCCATTCGAACTGTTAGCCGAGTAATCCTGTCAAAATATTTCATCGTCGTTTCTCGATCTAGTTCCCTTCTTGCCATGATCTCTAAAAAACCTCCAATTGCTTGAAGGGGATTATTTAATTCATGTGCGATTCCTGAAGCTAGGGTGCCGATCGATGCAAGCTTTGATGCTTGCATCAGTTGCAAACTAAGTTCTTTGTTTTTTTGCAATCGCTCTGACATTTCACGGCTTGAAATCTCGAGGGACCTTTCCAAAAGATAGCGGTCTTCGAGATTTTGATGGTAGGTTTCGCCGATGACTTTCAGAAAGTCCTGCCACTGCTCAAGTTCTTTTGGAACTTGCTCAGAATCAAGATTCAACCTCCGGAGCTGGCGAGCCACTATTCGATTGATCATCTAAGCAACTCGCACTCTTTTACTTGCGCTTGCTTCGTAAATATTCATCAGGGTCATTGATTGATTGTGAAGATCACATGGTGAACCTTGAATTGACGGGGCAAGCTCACCGTATGAATAAAATCCGATGACTGCTGTGTTTTTGCCAAGTCCAATTGCTAGCGCTTCGATCTCTTCTTCAGATCGAGCACCAAGGACAAGTCTACGGCCGACGCAGCTAATGGCAAGGCAGACAGAATTGGTTTCTAAGGCTTCGGCGCCAAATTCTGTTGTAAGTCTTTTCTTAACCACGTCTGCAGCGTCAGAGGCGCCATCGATAACCCGGTCAAAGTTTGCGCGCATCAGCTGGACCAGGTAGCCCTGGGGAACATTGCCTGCAAAATTAAGTGCCTTGGACTCCTCGTTTACTGAAAGAATCGTCCGAACCAATCTTTTTTCAACATTCGAGTTAGCACGAATTTGAATTGGAAATAGTAGTCCCGAAGCTGGAAGATCCTTTGCTTTGTCTCCTAAATATTCTTTGTAAAGATCAAGAGCAGGGCGCCCGTCAATTTCATAAACGACGTTATCGGTACTTCGTGTGACCAGACGCTCGGGTCCAAAGATATCCCAGCCACCTTTTGAAGCACTGGAAATGAATAAATTTGCCCCATAAAGTCCAATAGCTAAAGCACTTTGGCTGCAGATTTTTTCGTCATTGAAAATCCAGGTGCTTTCAAATTTGCTACCATCCCCAGCAAGTCCACCCGAAACCGAGGTTTGTGAAGTATCAATTTGCGAATTGACCCCTTCGGCTAAAGCGCTGCCATTGGCGGCAAGTCCGTCTGAGAGTATAATAATGCCCTTTAAATCCGGCGCTTTAAGACTTTGCGCTAAATTTTTTCCGACCTCAAACGACTGAGAAGAACTTTGCAAACTTGTAAAGGCAATTTTTAAATGGGCGTCCTCGAAACAAATTGCCGTGCAAGAGATGGAAAAGTCAAAGACTTCACTGCCAAAAATTTCTCCGGAGGTTGAACAACCGACGACCTTAGATTTTGGAAATGCCGATTTCAATTCAGAGAGAACTTCCGGATTGTCCCTAAATACAGGCGCGCAGAAGGCAAGAATTAATGTTTTTTCTGAGTCTGTCGTCTTAGGGTCAGGGCGATTGATCCAACCTTTTTTTGCTTGATACTGAAATTGAAACGTTTTCATAAAAGTCACTCCATTTGAAATGGTGAATTCGAGAACTTGTAGCCATAACCCATCGGCAGTATTTTCAATAACATGAATGGCTTGGGCAAGCTTGCAACAAGCTTGTACTGAGTCTTAATTTGCGACAGACCTACATCCAGGATTTAAAGTAGGCGAAAGCAAGGTTTGACTGGAAAACGACCAAACTAAATTCTATTAAGAATATGGCAAACCAACTTGAACATGTTCTAGAGACGGCAAATAGACTTATTCTGGATAAACAACAAGAGGTAAAGCTTGGGCTAACTTGTCTGCTGGCACAAGGGCACCTGCTGATTGAGGATCTTCCAGGGGTTGGCAAGACGACCATGGTGCAGGTTATGGGAAAGCTATTGGGCCTTGAATTTTCCCGGCTGCAATTTACCAGCGATCTGCTACCAGCGGATATTATTGGTAATACAATTTATGACGAGCAAAATCGAAGCTTTCAGTTTCACCAGGGGCCATTATTTGCACAGCTCGTGTTGGCAGATGAGCTAAACCGCGCAAACCCAAGAACTCAAAGCGCACTTTTGCAAGCGATGGAAGAAGGGGAGGTTGCTGTCGACGGAAAAAGTAAAAAGCTACCCGTTCCTTTTTTCGTGATTGCGACGCAAAACCCGTCGCAGCAGGTAGGGACGTTTCCATTGCCGGAAAGTCAATTGGACCGTTTTATGATGAGCTTAGAGTTGAACTTTGCCAGCAAGGAATCCGAAATGAGTTTGATTCAAGGATTCAACCCGCGAAAAGAAATAGATGCGTTGAAACCGTCACTGACGGTCAACGAGTTTATTTTGCTACAAAGGGAATCTGAAAAGGTCGAGGTTTCAAAAGTTTTAGCTAGGTATATCAGCGATCTGATGGAAGTGAGCCGAAAACACTCGGCTGAGTTTCATCCGCTATCGACCCGCGCTGGCATTTCCATTGGCAGGGCCGCGAAGGCCTATGCCTTTTTAAACAATAGAAGTTTTGCAACTCCAGATGATGTTCAGGCTGTTGGGGTTGCGGTAATGGGCCATCGACTTTGTGGCCTTCAAGGAATAAGGAAAGGCAAATCCGTTGCTGAAAAGCTTATTAAAATGGTACCGGTTCCGCTCTGACCGACTTTATAAATTCGGACGCGCCCAGCGGACATATATAATTCCGACCCGTTTAGGAATGTATGTTGGCATTTTCTGTTTTGTATTTTTAGGGATGGCCTACGTCTATCAGAATAATCTTGTCTATCTTTACGTATTTATTGCTTTCAGTTTTTTCGTAACAGCAATGGCACTGAGCAACCGAAATATCCATCAGTTGTCGATACAAAGTACTTCTGTTCTTTCGTATTTTGCGGACCGACCAGGCTTTTTAAATTTGCATATTCAAAGTAGAAATAGAATATCGACCCGAGGTCTTGAAGCGTTTATCCATTCTAATCGGAGGTCGGGAATTGACGAGATCGAACCAACATCGACAGCTAACGTCCAGATCTTACTTCCGGATTTTAAGCGTGGGATTTACCCAATTCCAAATGTTTTTATTCGCAGTCGTTATCCGTTTGGATTTTTCAATTGCTGGAAGTTCGCAACCTCCGATGGAAAATTTGTCGTTTACCCAGCAAAAAAAGGACTGCCTGATCTGCCTCTTGGAAATTTGGGCACTATTGAGGATGGCAAAGAAAAAGGAAAGGGTCCCGTAGAAGACTTTATCGGACACCAACCTTGGAATTCTTCTATTTCATTTCGCCGCATTGATTGGAAGGTAAAAGCGCGAACGGGTCAGTTGATGGTTCAGCAGTTTGATGGCGGGGACCATGGTCCAATCGACTTGCGATGGCAGCAAACCGAATTCATTCATGATGTTGAAGAGCGAATATCTCAAATGAGTCTATGGGTTGATCGCGCAACCCAATCCAACCGTGAATTTCGCCTTGAAATTGGCTTATGGCAGTCAGGATGGGGCCAGGGCTCAGCCCACGGAGATCTTTGCTGGACAAAACTAGCGGCTTTCCAATCGGATGAAGTATGATTGCGAAAGACCGAGTTGGATTTTTTAATAATTCTTTTTTATACACTGGCTTTTTTTTTTCACTAGCTGCCGTTTTAGTAAAGCTTCCATTTTTTGCCCAGTTTGCAGTTGCTATACTGATTGCATGGCGATTTGCAATTGACCGATTTCAGTTGGCTCAGCCGAAGCGTTGGCTGATAAACGTTGCCGCAATTTTGTTGGTGGTTATTGTAAGACTTTATTACGGATTGTTGGTTTCAGAAGACCCGATAACTGCCATTTTGGTTGTTCTAACGGCCTTGAAAATTTTAGAACTTCGGGAGGAAAGCGATATGGCCTTCCTTATTCTGTTGGGATTGGCGATCATTGGAGTGAACTTTGTATTCTATTTCGAAATTTACATCGTTATTCCAGGCTTTGTTTCCTTTTTTCTATTGATGTGTGGACTTCTTGGTTGGGACGAAAAACCGTGGCGTCGCAATTGGCAATACCGAGTCACACTACAGACCACTCTTTTATCTTTACCATTTGCAGCAATTCTTTTTATTTTTTTCCCGCGCCAAGCAACTTCGTTCTCTTTTAATACAGGGGCAGGTTCAGCTTCCTCTGGCCTTTCCGATGTCGTCAACCCCGGATCTGTAACTGAACTTGCCCTTTCTAACGAACTTGTGATGCGGGTCGAGGTCGCTAAAGAACTTTTACGACCAGACGAACTTTACTGGGCAACCCTCATATTGGATCAATCTGATGGTTTGAATTGGAGTCTATTAAAAACACACGCAGATCGGGGCAGCCCATCTGGATCAGAATTCAATTATCGTATCACACTCGAGCCAAACCAAAGCACTCAAGTGCCTACTCAGCGAAGAACCACCCGCGTCCTCAGCGAAAGCATGGAAGTCTATCAAAGACCTGATGGACTTTTTCGGACTCGGGAGGGAGTTATTCGCGAGCGCCTGAGTTACACCGGCACAGTCAGCAGTGGCAAAAAATATTTACCTTTAGATATTGCGCCATTTCTATCCTCCACCGCAGTAAGCAATAAATTCCAAGTCTTGGTCAATCGGCTATCTGGAAGAAATTTGACCACTCAGGAAAAAGTAAAAAATTTGAAACTCTTTTTTGCAGAAAATAGTTTTCACTACACCTTAAAGCCCGGGACTGATTCGAAAACACTGGACGAATTTCTCTTTAAGGGGAAGAAAGGTTTTTGTGAACATTTTGCAGCCAGTGGCGGGGTTCTATTACGGAATATGGGAGTTCCAACCCGACTGGTAATTGGTTATCAAGGTGGTGTCTGGAATGAGTATGGTGGTTTTTGGAAGGTCACGCAGAAAGATGCACATGCTTGGATTGAATACGTTAACGATAATGGGTTTTGGGAAACTCTTGATCTGGTCAATGAGGTTTCACCTTTGCGGATCGAGTTGGGCGCCGACATTTTTTTCTCGCTACCTGCAGACCTTGCTGGCGCAAAAGATATCAATGCCCTTCGCAAGAGTCTTGTATCTCGGCTTGAAATATACTGGGATAAAGTCACCCTATTTGCTGAATCCTTGAACTTTATGTGGACGCAATTTCTGCTTGATTTTGATCTGAATAAACAGCGAGAAATATTTCTAAGCCTGAAATTTCCAAAAAGCGTTCTTTTTATCGTCGCTATTCTATTTGCAACTTTATTTAGTTTGGTTTTTTTTCGACTATCAAATTCAAGGGGCAAATTGACTGAGTCTCAGAAGATTTATTTAAGATTAATTTCCTGGTCGCAAAAAAATGGGATTTCTAAGAATCCATGGGATTCGCCGCTGATCTTTAGAAAAAAGATTGTTGATAAATATCCCAACTGCGAAATTAGGACAGATCAAATTGTTAACTTCTATCTGGCAGATCGGTTTGGTAAGAGTACCACTGAACTAGACCAAAGTCATCGACACAAATTTGGCCTTAGCGAAGCAAAAAAGGCAATTCGTTCCCTTGAAGCGGGACCTATCTAGAATGTTGTCGCTAGAGTCTTGTGGCTAGAACTTTTAAACAAGTGCTAGTTCGGTTTTCAATTTCCCCGCGTGGGATAATTTGCCAATCCCAGATCTTGGCATGGGCTAGGGGCTCAAGACCCATCAGGGTTGGATCGGACTCACTAGTTTGTGTATTATAGTCGGTGGTGATTTTTTTAAAGTCAGAGATCAGAAATCCCTGTCCGTGCTGATGGACTGTCGCCAAATGTGATTTCAACAGATTTGTGATAAAATCCACAAGCTCCTGTTCAGTGTAGCGAAGCGGATATTTTTTCATCAAATAACTAACTGGATGAATTGGCAATTGCGACAAAATGTTGGCGGAAACCAGCAAATCTGGCTGAAATGAAAGTTTAAAAGGTTGTGGGATCGGCAAGCCGGGCAACCCAGACAAGCCGGATAACGAGAGCCGCAAACTTGTTTTAAGTTCTTGTAACACCCCTGATAAATCTGCTTCAAAGAGCCGAATCCGTGGGTCTAAGCGGGCGATCTTGCGTATCGAGTTTGGAAATACAAAGTCATAGAGGTCTATTCTCTCAAAGGATTCAAATAGACTTATTGGGGTCTCTAATAAATGCCCACTGCCTAAAATAGCTACGGATTTTGCTTTAGTTGCGTAGATCTCGGCTTGAATAAAATTATGACAGTGGTTTAGGTGTGCAGACCAGCTCGTTTCGCAGCGTAAATAGCGCTCTTTAATAGCAATACTTTGCTGGACCAGCTTAAACTGGCGGGCCAGGGGTGATGCGTCGGTCGACAGGTACTCAATCCATTCCCGGATCATAACAAAAAGGCTCCTACATGTAAGAGCATAGCCCAAAAACCCCGCCTAGATCAGTCCAGGTTCCTATGTAATACCTGGAAATAATTCATAGTCTTGGCCCTGTGGCCTACAACGCTCCTAGCAGCAGTCTGAAGATTCCTGAAGAAACCCTGACATGACCGAAATCAGTGGCTGCGCTAACACCAAAGCACTAGCAATTTTAATAAAAGGAGCCCGTTATGCCTAAGTCTAAGACTTCCTATCGACAACATAGCGAAATTTCACGATATTTTGACTTCAATATGCTTCTGACCTCAATCTTCGCTTTGATTGCCCTTTTACTGTGCTCAAAGGCTTTTGCTGTTGATAGTAAATTGATTCGGATTGACGGCAGTAGCACGGTTTATCCAATTACCGAGGCCGTGGCCGAAGAGTTTCAAAAAGTTGATTCTGAAAAGACAAAAGTAATTGTTGGAATTTCTGGAACCGGTGGCGGCTTTAAGAAATTCTGCCGTGGCGAAACCGATCTTCAGAATGCTTCACGTCCGATTCAACAATCTGAAATTGATGCCTGCAAAGCAGCCGGTATAAAGTTTTTTGAATTGCCCGTCGGCTTCGATGCTATTGTCTTGGCAGTGCACCGAAGTAATACATGGTTGAAGGAAATAACAATTGCTGAACTGAAAAAGATCTGGGAACCAGAGGCCCAAGGGAAAATTACTAAATGGAATCAAGTGAATCCAAAGTGGCCAGATGCCCCAATTAAACTTTTTGGCGCTGGATCTGATTCCGGAACCTTTGATTACTTTACAGAAGCTGTTGTCGGCAAAGCGAAATCAAGCCGAGGTGACTACACGGCCAGCGAAGATGACAACACTTTGATCCAAGGAATTTCTTCTGAGAAAAATTCTTTGGGATATATCCCGATGTCCTATTATGGCGAAAACAAAGCAAAAATTAGAGCCCTTTTAGTGGTTAATCCAACAACAAAAATTGGAGTTCTACCAAGCAAAGAGGTGGTTGAAAATGGAACATATCAGCCATTTTCTCGTCCGCTGTTTATCTATATTTCTGAGACCTCTGCAAAGCGCCCTGAAGTTAAAAAGTTTACTGAGTTCTATCTTAGCAATGCTGCCAAGCTGGTAGAGCAAGTCAAATATGTAGCTCTTCCTGAAAAAGTTTATAGCATGGCTATAGAGCATTTCAAAAAAGGGAAAAATGGTACCGTATTCCAGGGGCACTCTGAAGTGGGAATGAAAATTGAGGACCTAATGAAAAGAGAAGGCAAATTTTAGTTGGGTGTAAAAGCAGCTAAAGTCAGCAAAATTGCCCTTTTTACGTCCGCCAACCACCCGGTTCGCCGGATTCGCCGTTTACAGGAGTTTATCATTGAGGCCCTTCTTTTTTTGGCGGCCGCATCCTCTGTTTTAGTTACCGTCGGCATTCTTTACGTTTTGGTATCCGAATCCCTACCTTTTTTTGCTAAAGTTTCGCTGAAGGAATTTTTAACTTCCACCCAGTGGACACCTTTATTTTCGGATGCAAAATACGGCATTTTGCCATTGGTTTCAGGAACCTTACTGGCGACCTCGGTTGCACTTATTTTAGCAATTCCACTGGGAACGATTGTAGCTGTCTATTTGAGCGAATACCTTTCAATGGCAAAGCGCGAAGTACTCAAGCCATTGCTAGAGCTATTGGCTGCCGTTCCGACAGTGGTTTATGGGTATTTTGCTTTGCTATTTGTATCCCCGATAATTCAAAAAATTTTTCCGGATACTTCGGGATTTAATGTTCTTTCTGCCGGATTGGTTATGGGAGTCATGATTATCCCCTATGTTAGCTCTTTGGCCGAAGACGCCATGAGGGGTGTCCCATCGCATCTCAGGGAAGCCTCGTTTGCACTTGGGGCTTCGCGATTGGAAACTGGATTTTTTGTCGTTATTCCCGCTGCGTTTTCTGGAATTACATCCGCCTACATCTTAGCAATTTCTCGAGCCTTGGGCGAAACTATGGTTGTTTCGATCGCCGCTGGTATGCAACCCAATCTGACACTTAATCCTTTACAACCGGCAGAAACTTTAACCGCATACATTGTTCAGGTCAGCATGGGTGACTTACCCCATGGTTCGATCGGTTACCAAACTATCTATGTCGCTGGATTGACTCTTTTCTGTATGACTTTGCTTTTTAATATTCTAGCTTTTTGGTTGCGTAGAAAATTCAGAGAGGCCTACGATTGAGGTCGGCTGAATTGGTTACGACTCCTAAGGATATTCAAAGAAAGCGCAATAGCGATCTAATTTTTGTGATCCTTGGTTGGTTGAGTCTTGCTTTTATTTTACTGACCTTGCTTATTTTAGTTACTGATTTGGCAATCACCGGTGTACCTCGAATCAACGCGCAGTTCTTAAGCAGTTTTCCCTCGAGATTTGCCGATAAAGCAGGGATTTTATCGGCGTGGGTGGGTTCTTTATATGTCATGCTAACAACCGCCCTTAGTGCGATCCCGTTGGGCATTGCCGCTGGTGTTTATCTTGAGGAGTATTCTCGGAAAAATTTTATCACTGCCTTTATCGAGCTCAACATCATAAATTTGGCGGCCATACCATCGATAATTTTTGGCCTGATGGCACTTGGAATTTTTATCTATCGCTTCAATCTTGGACATAGTGTTTTAACCGCCGGGTTGACCTTGGGTCTTTTGGTTCTGCCTATTATTATTGTTACCACAAGGGAATCCTTGCGGGCCATTCCTGGATCCATTCGCGAGGCCGCCGCAGCTCTTGGCGCCACCAAGTGGCAAATTTGTTGGCACCATCTTCTGCCCTATTCAACTGGCGGAATTCTGACCGGCGTTATCATGGCTTTATCTAGGGCGGTCGGAGAGACAGCACCCTTAATCACCGTCGGCGCCCTCACGTTTATCGCTTTTCTTCCGGACTCGCCGATTATTTCCGAGCCTCCTTTTTTAAGTTTCGCATGGCTAAAAAGCGATTTCACGGTGCTGCCGATACAGATGTTCAATTGGATTTCGCGCCCACAATCCGAATTTCATATAAACGCAGCGGCAACTGGGATAATTCTTTTACTGTTGACCCTGACAATGAATAGCTTGGCAATTTATCTACGATATCGTTTTAGGAAGAAGACCAGATGGTAACCTCTGATTCTGCAAATAATTTGGCGATCCGAGCAAACATCAAGGATCTGCATTTTTCTTACGGAGAGAAAAAGGTTTTGAACTCGATCAATATGCCAATTTATGACTCGAAAATAACGGCCCTAATTGGTCCTTCTGGCTGCGGCAAGACAACGCTTTTACGCTGTTTCAATAGGATGCATGATCTGTATCAAAATGCTAATTATCAGGGGGAGATTCGACTTTTTCCTGAAGATCGTAATATTTTGGCAAAGGATATCGATCCAATTGAAGTCAGAATGCGAATCGGAATGGTTTTTCAAAAACCAAATCCTTTTCCGAAATCGATTTTTGAAAATGTTGCTTACGGATTGCGAGTCCGTGGAATACGTAAAAAAAGTTTTATTGACGACCGAGTTGAAAAGGCCCTCGAACAGGCGGGATTGTTTCAGGAAGTCAAAGATCGAATTCATAGCTCGGCATTGGCACTTTCCGGCGGTCAGCAGCAACGACTTTGTATCGCCAGAGCCCTTGTAACTGAACCTGAAATTCTGCTTCTTGACGAGCCAACTTCGGCATTGGATCCAGTATCAACCGGCCATATTGAAGACCTTATTGTTGAGCTGAAAAAAACTGTAACCATTGTGATTGTAACCCACAATCTGCATCAGGCAGGACGAGCATCTGACTATACAGCCTTTATGTATTTGGGTGATCTCATTGAGTTTGGAGCCACAGAAAAGGTTTTTACAACCCCGACAGATCAGCGCACCGAAAACTATATAACGGGCCGCTTTGGTTAAGGGATCCTCTTTTACAAATCACAGATTGCAAATCACAGGTTGAAAATCACAGGTTTCAGGTTCAACGCCCATTGTAGTATCTATTCCCAACAATGAACTAATTAGTCTTCCTCGTCCTCGTCTTTTTCCCTATCACGATCGTCGTCATCATCGTCGTCATCGTCGTCATCTGGTTCATCCATTTCCTCGTCAGATTCGACTTTCAAAAGCCAGGCATCATAGGGATCTTCGGTGATGATTGATGGATCCTCGATAACCGCGGGATTGAGTTCAATAACTTTCCCAGAAACAGGCGAATACAAATCCAATGGACCCTCATCGGTCTCTAAGGCTCCGCAAACAACGTCGGCTTCAATTTCCTCGTTCTCGCGCGGCAAATCAACGGACTCGATAGTTTCAAAGTCTTCGAGGCCATCTTCGTTGATTCCGATAGTATAAACGTTGTCCTCTTTTTGAACCCAGAGATATCCCATAAAATTTCGATAAGATTCGTTTTTCATATTGCCTAAGGGTAGCTTGAAATTTAAAAAAAGAAAAGCGGCAAGCTATATTTTAGCTTACCGCCAACTTAGATTTTACACGCTGCAATCAGACCCTGGTTAGGAATCCGATGCTTTTAAGCAATAGTTATTTACAGATCGTAGTAAAGGTAAAATTCGTAAGGGACTGGGCGTTGTTGGATTGGACGAATTTCTTTTTCTATCTTCCAATTGATCCAGGTCTCGATTAACTCGGTTGAAAAAACATCTCCTTTTTTCAAGAAGTCGCCATGCAATTTCATGTTTTGCAATGATTCCTCTAAAGAACCAGGAATCGACGGGACTTTTGCAGCCTCTTCGGGTGGCAATCCATAGATGTCCTTGTCCAAGGGATCCCCTGGATGGGTTTTATTAATAATACCGTCGACAGCCGCCATAATCAAAGCAGCCTGGGCAAGATAGATATTTGCTGTTGGATCAGGAGTTCGAAATTCGATCCGTTTAGCATTTGGATTGGGTCCCGAATTAGGGATTCGCACTGCCGCCGAACGATTTTTAAAACTATAGGCCAATTTAATCGGCGCTTCAAAGCCCGGAACCAAGCGTTTATATGAATTCGTTGTCGGATTGATAATTCCACACAATGCAGGGGCGTGTTTTAAAATTCCACCAATACAATAAAGGGCTGTATCAGATAGGCCCGCATACTTATTTCCGGCAAAAAGATTCTTTCCGTCTTTCCACAATGAAATGTGAATATGCATTCCAGAGCCATTATCGCCAAAGAGGGGTTTTGGCATGAAGGTAACGGTTTTTTGGTGGCGACGGGCAACATTCTTAATGACATATTTGAACCACATCATTTTATCAGCCATGGGCAAAGCTTCATCAAACTTAATGTTGATTTCAGCCTGTCCGGCACTGGCAACTTCATGATGCTGACGCTCGACTTCCATTCCGCAACGCTCAAGCTCTAGGCACATTTCAGTTCTTAGGTCATGCAGGGAATCTATTGGAAGAACTGGGAAGTAGCCTTCTTTATGGCGGGGTTTGTAACCTAAGTTCTTTCCGCCTTCATCGCGGCCGGTATTCCAAGTGCCCTCGTCTGAATCAATTTGATAGAAAGCAGCATTGTTAGTCTGATCATAACGAACATCGTCGAAAATAAAAAACTCGGCTTCGGGCCCAAAGTAAGCCACATCAGCGATGCCTGTGGATTTTAAGTAAGCCACTGCTTTTCGTAAAATCTGCCGCGGATCGCGATTGTAAGGTTGAAGTGTTTCAGGAAGAACAACGTCGCAAATAAACGAAACCGTAGGTACTTCCATAAACGGATCCATTTTTGCGGTTGCGGGATCAGGTCGTACAACCATGTCTGATTCCTCGATACCCCTCCAGCCCCGAATCGAGCTGCCGTCAAAGCCTAGGCCCTCTTCGAAAAGATCGGGAACCAATCCTGAAATCGGGATGGTAAAGTGCTGCCACATTCCCATGAGATCACAGAACTTAAGGTCCACCATTCGGGCACCTTTGTCTTTTGAGTACTTTATAGCCTCTTGTACTGTCATCTTCGAGTCCTCCCCAGTTGTTTATATTCTAATAAATTTTTAAATTGCATTCTCATTTTTTTCGCCAGTGCGGATACGCACAGCACTTTCTACTGAGAATACAAATATTTTTCCGTCGCCGATTTTGCCTGTATGCGCAGATTTTCGAATGGCCTCTACCGCGTGATCACAGATTCCGGCTGGAACAATTATTTCCAGTTTTATTTTTGGAAGAAAATCGACAACGTACTCTGCCCCTTTATAAATTTCAGTGCGCCCTTTTTGCCGACCAAACCCGCGAACCTCAGAAACCGTGACGCCTTCAACGCCCACCTCAGAAAGGGCTTCCACGACATCGTCAAGCTTAAAAGGTTTGATAATTGCTTCAATTTTTTTCATGAAGGCCTTGCCTTTGGGGGTCAATTGTCAACGGTCAATTATCAGCGGCCATTGGCCCTTTATAATTACGCAATTTTTCTCTTGTGGAAAAGATTACCAGTGGCAAGAGATTTTCGTCAAAGCAAGATAACTACAATTTTTTCTAGAAAATTTTCTTTCGCCGGTGACAAAAGTTTGCAACGCAATTCAGTAAGTACTGGTAAGTGGGTTCAATAAAAAATTGTGAAGTTTTTTAACAACAAAAGCAGTTGCGGAGACTGCATAGATTTGGTAACTCACCGTTCCGCGTTTGATCCGCAATGAATCTAGAGTCAGTTTTTGATGGGAGGGGATATCAATGACTGGGGTGAAATTCTTTGTTTATGGTTCTATGTCAGAGGGTTTGGTTCACTTTAACAAAATTAGCGATTTTGTTTCGAGTTCTGTGCCCGGCGTTGTTCAAGGTACAGCGTTTAAATTAACGGTTGGATATCCAGTTCTTTTGGAAGAGGGAGACGATATCGTATCCGGGCAATTGGTGACTCTCAATGCTTCGGATTTGCTAATCAATTTGTTGGACCAATTTCATGGTTTCAATCAGTTGGACTGTGCAAAAAGCCTTTATTTTCGCAAAACCTGCAAGGTTGAGTTGCGAGACGGAACGATCGCTGAAGATGTCTGGGTTTATTTTATGAATCCAAGCAAATTGCCAAAAAACGCCGCAAAAATTGAGGGTGGGGACTGGAAAGCGGCTTTAGCAGCCCATCCCGTGCTGGCCGATCAGCTAACGGACCGACAAAAAGCGTATATTCAGCGCCTTGGAGCCATTTTGGGTCGAGAGATAATTCCCATAGATTTGGGTCTTTATCGCGAACTCATGAAATTGGAAATGATTGTAGACAAAGGCAGACGTCTTGCCCTATCAAAGTTAGGCCATGAAGTCTTCCGATACCTCAATTGATAAAATTCTACGCGGTGGCCGTCCTAGGGATGGCGCACCTGATTTAGCCGGTCTATCTGGTTTGGCAAAGCCATTATTTGAGCCACTATTTAAGGTGGCTTTGGTCGAGCCCGAAATTCCACAAAATACCGGAAATATCGGACGAACCTGCGTCGGCACTCGGTCTGAACTTCATTTGATCGGCAACCTGGGCTTTAAAATTACTGACCGCAATCTAAAGCGCGCGGGTCTAGATTATTGGCAACATTTGCATTGGGACAGCCATGACACTGTTGCCGATTGGGAAAAACAAGTTACTGACCCCTCACGGGTATTTGTTTTTTCTGCCAGGTCCAATAAAAGCTACTTTGATGTGCAATATCAGCCTGGTGATTGGTTCGTCTTTGGAAAAGAGACCAAAGGCTTACCCGAAGACCTTATGCGTCGAAATTCGGATCGCTTGCTTCAGATTCCCATCTTAGGTCCTATTCGCGGACTGAACCTTGCCACTGCGGTGGCTATTGTTCTTTACGAAGCTGTCCGCCAGAACCAGTCCCGACTCAATCAGCCTTGATCATTTAGGTCGTGATCTTTAGACTAAATCACCTATGATTAACGCAGTCTTACGATCAATATTTGGAACCAAGCACGAACGCGAAATGAAGGCTATTCGCCCTATCGTGGAAAAAATTAACAGTCTTGAGCCCGCGATAGCTTTGCTGTCCGATGACGCCTTAAAAGCGAAGTCAGCTGAATTTAAAGATCGCGTTCAAAAAGGCGAATCTTTGGACCAAATTTTGCCTGATGCCTTTGCTGTTTGCCGCGAAGCCTCGAAGCGGGTTTTAGGTATGCGCCACTATGACGTGCAATTGATTGGCGGCTACATTCTTCACAAGGGTAATATTGCAGAGATGCGAACCGGTGAGGGTAAAACATTGGTCGCCACCTTACCCGTTTATCTAAACGCATTAAGTGGCAAAGGTGTGCACGTAGTTACGGTAAATGATTACCTCGCAAAGCGCGACGCCGAGTGGATGGGCCGCCTGTATACCTGGTTAGGTTTGTCAGTCGGAGTTATTGTCCATGATCTAAGTGATCAACAACGCCAGCAAGGTTATGGCTCTGATATTACCTACGGAACCAATAACGAATTTGGCTTTGACTATCTTCGCGACAACATGAAATTCGACCTCAAAGACATGGTTCAACGTCCGCTTAATTTTGCGATTGTTGATGAATGCGATTCAATTTTAATTGATGAGGCAAGAACGCCGCTGATTATCTCGGGACCAGCTGAAGCGTCGACAGATAAATATGTCCTGGTGAACAAAATTATTCCGCATTTGAAAAAAGATGTGGATTACACGATGGAAGAAAAATCTAAGACAGCGTCCCTTACTGAAGTGGGGAACACTAGTGTTGAAAAACTTCTAGAAGTCGAAAATATTTATGATCCGCAAAATATCGAACTTCTGCACCTTGTTTACCAAGGGCTTAAGGCACATTATCTGTACCGCCGTGACGTTGAATATATGGTTACTGCCGGCGAGGTCATCATTGTTGATGAATTCACTGGACGATTGATGCCGGGCCGTCGCTGGAGTGATGGTCTGCACCAAGCTATCGAGGCCAAAGAAGGCGTCGATGTTAAAAATGAAAATCAAACATTGGCAACGATAACATTCCAAAACTATTTCCGTATGTACAATAAACTAGCTGGAATGACAGGGACGGCAGACACCGAGGCTGTTGAGTTCAAAAAAATATATAGTCTAAATGTTTCAGTCATCCCGCCCAACAAACCAATTAGCCGTAAGGACGAAGACGACTTAGTTTACAAAACAGAAAAGGCCAAATTCGAAGCCATCATCAAAGATGTAAATCTGCGCCATGAACAAGGCCAACCAGTTTTAATTGGAACAGCAAGTATTGAAAAATCTGAGCTATTAAGCAGTTATTTGAAAAAAGCTGGTGTTCGCCATGACGTTTTAAATGCAAAAGCCCATGAACGGGAAGCCGAGATTATCGCCCAAGCCGGACGTAAAGCAGCCATCACTATTGCCACTAATATGGCAGGACGTGGAACTGATATTTTACTGGGTGGCAATCCTGAAAACATGGCCCGCCGGGAAGCAAAAGAAGAAACAGGACCTGAGTATGAAACTATTTTCGCAAAATACAAAATTCTGTGCGAGCAAGAAAAGAAAGATGTTATCTCCGCAGGCGGTTTGTATATTGTCGGAACTGAACGGCATGAGTCCCGCCGGATCGATAATCAGCTGCGTGGTCGGTCGGGTCGTCAAGGTGACCCAGGGGCTTCTCGATTTTATCTTTCGTTGGAAGATAATTTAATGCGAATTTTCAACGGAGAAATGATTCAAAAAGTTATGAATCGTCTGAATGTTCCAGATGATGAGCCAATTGTTGCCGGCATGGTTAGTCGGTCGATTGAGGGCGCACAGAAAAAAGTCGAAGGACATAATTTTGATATCCGCAAGCACTTGCTGGATTATGACAATGTCATGAACCAACAACGGTCGATTATCTACGGCATGCGCAAAAAAATCATGGAAGGTCTTGAAATTGAACGAACTGTTTTGGACATGCTTGCGGACTTGACCTCTGATATTTTGGATACCCACGTACCCGAAGGATTGAAGCCACAGGATTTGAATCTAGAAAATCTGAACACAATATTAAGTGCTCAATTCGGCGTGCGTATTGATTTTACTACTTTCCCTAATATTGACTCTGAGGTCATAACAACGGCGGTTGGGAAAGTTGTAAAGGAAACCTATGATCGTCAGCAAAAAAGCTTTGGACCTTACTGGCAGCAGCTACAAAAAACATTCTTACTGCAGGCAATTGATTTTCTTTGGAAAGAGCATTTAGCTCGTGTTGACCGGATTAAAGAAGGCATCAATCTTCGCGGATATGCACAAAAAGATCCAATCATTGAGTATAAAAAAGAGGCCTTTAGTGCTTTCGAGGCTTTGAATAAGATGATCAAAGCTGACACCATTGAAAAGCTAATGAAAATTCAGTTTGCAAATTCTGATCAGGCGGATTCGGCCATTTCGGGAATGTTGAAGAATCCAGATTTAGATGAACTGGACTACCAAGGTGCTTCTGAAAATATCGGGGCTATCCAAATTCCTCAGGCCGCGGCTAAAGCAGCGCGCTCCAACGGCGGTCAAGAGCCGTCTGAAAGCGGCGAGGCTCCTGCTCGGCAGCGGATGCGAATGACCGCTGGTCCCGCGTCATCACCGGACCGACAAATGAATCGTGAACAACGCCGACGAATGGAAAAAGCAGAAAAAGAAACTCGGAGTCGCCGTTAGGTGAATTGCCCAGTCTGCGCAGCCACTCTTGATCAAGATTTTGGAGTGGTTGCGTGCTCTCAGTGTCAATCCTTGCTTTTTATCGATATGGAAGGCGGGGTCCAAGTCAGCGAGACTTCAGCATCCCCCCCAGGTACCCAGACAGATACCCAGACAGATTCTCAAATAGCATCCACTAAAGTTAGTTCTGCAGCCATTGAAAATTATTTTGAAAACTCTCAGGGTTTGGATCCATTACCAGCGGACACTTTACCAACAAACACTTTGCCTTCGGGTCAATTTCAACCAGAAGATTTAGCCTTGGATCCCGTACCGCCAGACCCTGCCTTACCAATGGATCCTTTGCCTGCGATGCCTGAGACTTCGGGATTTGCCGATGTTCTAGAGTTTGCAAACTCAGAGCGCACCAGCCAAGGTCCGCTCAGTTACACCATTGTGATTGAGGGAATTGATACAAAAGATGTGCGTGAAAACTTAAAAGATGCCCTTTTAGACCCTAAATTTCAGTGGGATCTGCGTGAGATAATGAACAAACTTGAAGACGGTCGAATCGAATTGAAAGACCTAAATCCCGCAAAAGCTAGTGTGCTGGTGCATCGTTTGCGCGATTTACCATTGACGGTACGCTGGAGGCAAAATGTTTACTAAACACTTGAAAATTGCTGCCGTCATTGGGGTATTGATGATTTCGTTTATACCGCTAGTTAAAGCTAATGAACCTCCACCACCGGCTGCTGGCGACGAGGCTAAGAAAGGCGGCGGTAGTACTGCAAAGGATATGGCACCCTTGCCTGCCTGGGTGGAACTAGAAGGTAAAATTACCGAACTTTCCGCAAAAATAAAAATGAAACAAGCGATCATTGAAAGACTTTTGCATGAAAAAAAAGAAATGGCGAACGATTCACCCAACGTAAAGCCCTTGATTCAAGAAATAGTTAAAGAGCACAAAGAAATGCAGAAAATGATTGAGGACTACGACAAAAAAAGATCCACACTGCGCTACCGCTATCCTGAGCGCGGCTTAAAAATTGAACGTATCTATAAAAAAATCGAGGCCAAATCCCTTGCGGACGTTGAGGCCGCAGTCGGAGTAGACGGCAAACTGAACCGAAATTTGCATCGGATGCGTTCTCAGTATGGTTCTTCAAATCCTGATCCTGCTGTCGATCACAGCCTACCCAATGCCACGCCAAAGCAGGACAATGGCTCGATTGAAAATAGCGGCTCGGTTATTCTACGAAAGTAAGATCTCGGATAATTACTTCTACTTTGCTACTTTTTGGATTTTTGAAATTTTTTGTAATTTGTAAATAGGATGATTAGAACTTCGCCGTAGCTGGTTTTGATACTACTCATTAGGCGTAAAAAAAATCAATGATTTCAATGGCTTAAAAAATAATTTTTTAAAACGGCTTTGGAATGAAAGATGCACCTCTCTGATCTTTAAGAACCCCAAAGAATAGGGATCTGCGGCTGTCACCTAGTTAGACAGCTTTAATTTGAGGAGCTGGCGCTTATGAGAAGAATTGTTCGTGTTCTGCTAAGTCTAATTCTTTGGCTGACAGTAAGTAGCCCAGGCCTTGCAAAAGATCCCGCTCAAAATGCAGGTTTGGCAAATCCGTCGGTTGAAACTTTTGTAATTGAGCCTACAGAGGCGCCATCAGATCCAGAATCTGAGGTTAAAAAAATTCAAACTGGAACCTTTTCTATTCCTATTGAAGGCGTCCCCGAAGTGCTGGAAAATTTGGTCGCGAGCAACCGCAATCACGACCTGGTCATTTCAAGTGATGTAGAAAATGTCTATGATAGCGCAAATGTTATCCTCGAAAAATCAAAAAATGGGAATGCAACCGAATCCCTCGGACAATCATCGATAGCAAAGGATCCGGTTAATCTTCTATTTTCGAATGAAGACAAACAAGCAGTTCCGGAAAAGAAAAGTCCTATTTCGCGTCGAATATCACTTCCGAAAATCATTAATTTTACGCTTTTAACAGTGGTCACCGCAAAATCAGTTTTTGTTTGGGTGAATGCTTCCCAATACACTTCGATGGTCCGAATCGGCGAAACCGCACTTACCGTGGCCATGATTTTGGCGTTTGGTCTTCGCCAAGGGGTTTGGGGAAAGATGGTCTCAGTGGTGGGTGATCGAATCAGAAAAAAATTGATAAAATCGACGGGATTAGAAAGTCTAAAAACTGATGTGGCTGAGCGGATGACCAATGCTTTTGTTGATTTTTGTTACAATATCACCGTTCAAGCCGTTCGCATGGGAATTGTCATCGCCGGAGGCTCGGCGGCAACTTTAGTAAAGGATCCCAATCATTTTAAATTGTCAGAGGCCGTTGTCGCAACACTACCAATTATTTTTGGGCTTTCCGTTGCATATAGTTTTGCTGGTTTTGGCTGGGGGCAATTGTCCAAAAAAATCAATGGCTTGGTTGGCCATCAGAAATTAAAGGATTTCTTTAATATGACAGATCGGATGCGCGACTCAGCGGTTGGTTATTTTACTCCGAATATTGAATTGATGAGCCTGCATCTGCGACCGATTCTTTGGATTGGCATAAGTGGAGTCATAGGACTTGCAAGTTGGGTAAAGACTGATTTGACTGTGAAATTTTTAGAAAAAATCAGAACTGAAATCCCAAGATTGGCAAACGGATTATTTGAAGAATATCAGAAAAACAACGCCTATGAGTGGTATTCGCCAGCCCCCACTGCAGGAGGCTTGCGCTGTGAATTCGTCTTTGCACAGTATTAATTTTGAGTATTAATTTAAACGACGACTATTTTTGTTTTGTAAATGTTGCGATCAGGGATTCCCCTGGTCGACAAGCAGTTCCGGCGTTTGCAATTGTCGAGAACTCAGTTTCGTTAATGAAAATCGCACCCTTAAAGGCACCCTTGGGTCCTGGGCCCCGACAATTGCTGTTATTGGTATAATAAACTGTCAGAACCTTACCTTCTAATTTAAAGAATCCATCGGCGCTAAAATCACATAGGTTGATGTGCCCATGAAATTTAAAGTTCGATTCAGAAAAATCTGTCTGGTAGTCAGTTTCTTTTAGATTCAAATTGTCCATTGGACTGCGACCATCTGAACAAATCCGTGCACTCAGCTTCCACGAGCCGTCTAAAATAGAAGGGGCTGAAGCAGCGAATGACACAATGGGAAACATTAGCATAACGACAATAGCTCTCACTTAAAATCTCCTTTGAAAATGTTCTCTATTTTTTAGACTTCGATTGTGACCATTATGCAACAAAATTGCGCAAGCACTTGATGGCGAAGCACAACTTGGGCATATTTGCAGCTTATGAAGCCAAATCCCAAACCCTCATTCCTGGTGTTCCGACTGTTTTCCTTGGCAGCGGTTTTGGGGATGGTTATTTACTCAATGTGGTATTTGAAATCGGACCAGTTTAGCAAGGACCCGGCAAATCCTTTGGTTTCATTGTTTGGATCAACTCCTGCGCTGCAAGACCAGTCCTATGCTGCAAAGGTAGTCATTGGTGGGCCAGGGCCAACAAAAATCCTGAAAAGCCCAGGGGAACACCCAGCAAAGCATTAGAAAACGCAAACTTTTCCCCCAAATCTTGACAAGCCCCTTAAAGATTCAGTAATTTCTTCTATTCGTGTTCAGAAGTAGCTCAGTTGGTAGAGCAAGCGGCTGTTAACCGCTGGGTCGGGGGTTCGAGTCCCTCCTTCTGAGCCATTTTATGTGTAGCGCATGATTCTGCAGCCAGGTTAACACCTGGCTTTTTTGTTTTTGGGCCATCGCCATTATCTCTCAACACAAACTTCAACGGCCTTTTGCCATCTTTATCTAACTCACCCAGCACAATTGTTTCGAAAAGCTGACTGTACGCCCTGTTAAGGGCTACTGGGTCATGCTCTTGAATCAAATCCAAAATCTCTTCTGCACGCCTTTTCACAGACTTCCAATCAAACGTATCGTCATTCAAATTTTTGCCTTTAACCGTCATCAACTCCAAAGAGGCTCTTAGTTGGCCGATTTGCTGATTGATGTCTTCCATTCTGTTTTTATATTCGTCCTTAAAAAGTTTCGCATCCTCGGCATTGCCGTCTGAAAGCAAAAAATCCAACTGTGTACTTAACGAAGTTTTATCTTTTTCTAATGATGCAATCTCAATGTTTAGCTTGTCGGCTTGACCTTGAATCAGATCCGTTAGGCTTTTGATGTCTTTACAGCGTCGTCTAACGGCATCTTGAACTTGATCATTTTCTCTGATGATTCCAACAGTCACTGTTTTTGCTTCCGTTTCTAGGTCTTCGGCACGGAATGGCTGGCCTAAGTTTTTGTTGTAATAGTAATTATTCCGAACGCCTTTCGAACTATAAGCACTTCGACCGTGAAACGGTGAACCATCTGTTAACCGCAAGATGCCCGACAACGAATAAATTCGAGTTAACCTTGTGTTTTTTGTATTCTTTCCAGCAATTTGGGCAAGCGTATGTTGAACGCTATTCGATAAATCAATATCAATGACACATCCATGGGGTAGTTCGATTTCTGTGTATTTATCATAAGGTAATAATTTTTGCTGGGCCTTTTCTTTATTTTCTGGATTCACAATCCATTTTCCAATGTATTTTTTATTGGTCAGCAAAGTTGTAAGGGAATTCTTTTTGAACGCTTTGCCATTCTTATTTTTAATTCCACGCTTTTCGCACTCTTCTAAAGTTTTTTGTTGCGAGCCATACTTTAAAAAAGTGCGCAGGATCCATCCGACGGATTCAAGCTCTTTGGAATTTGCAACTTAGAATCCGACTTTGGGTTCACCATTTACGATTAATTGGTCCAGGCCAAGAACTTGATGGGTTGAATTAAACTTTCCGGATGTAACCATGGCAGAGAAATTACTTTCACGCGTTCTTTTGGAAATTTGATTACTCTCATACTCCGCAAAGGCCGCCAAGATGTCTAATTGTAGTAAGCTTGTTGGGTCATTGGGATTAATCGGCAAGCCGCGAATGAAAACTTCACATTCGTCTTGAATGCAAAGTTTGAAAAAATATTTCCAGATTGTAGCGTCCCTAGCGATACGTGCAATTTCTTTAAAGATAACGAACTAAAAATTCAGGACGGTCGTCATTTCTGCCTATTAAACCAGGTTCAATAAAGAACTGCGTAATTCGATAATTAATCTTATCCGCGTTAGTGGATAGTAATCTTTCCAAATGCTCTCAGAATAAAAAACTTTCTCTACTTAGAAAATGAAAAGCAGCTTCAATACAAATTACGTTATAAAATTGTAAATCTAAAAATGGCAGCATCTCGGCATGACCTTGTACAAAGTCTATACGGCCATCTAATTTTCTATTTTTAATTTCTGCCTGAGCATCTTGCAAAGCAAAAAATTTGCTCTCCGAAACCACATTCAACATCTAAAATTGCCTCTGTCTTTGAAAGGTTTGAAACGTTTGAGACCAGCTTGATTAGATCATCACAAGCCTGATCAAGTGTAGCAGGATTTTGCTTCCAGTAGCCTATGTTCAAGTAGCGTTTTTGCTCTCCCAAAATATTTTTTAACCCGTGCTTGTCGTATAGAGTTGGTGTAAATTTATTTAGTTCAGTTTTGAGTTTGCTGCTACTATACATGACTCCTTTTGCCGTTACCCTTGAACATTAAATCAGTAAAAAACAATAAAATCAGGTAATTTATGATGGCTAAAGTTAAAATAAATTTTATATTTAATTCGCTTAGAGTTCGCCTTTTTTTGGCCTGGTATTTGTTGTTTTGCCTTTTTTACCCAATACTTGGCGCTTCGAATAAAGCGGTTGTTTTAACCGCAAGCACAATGGATGACAAAATTGGTTTCTGGGCACCTGCTATACTTATTTATGTGTCTCATTTTGCAATTGTGGCCGTAACAGCCTGGATGATCCAAGATAAAAAAAAATGGCTTTTTTGGTATACGTCCATTGCTCTTGCCTCTCTCGCTGCATTCGTAATTTTTGCGATATGGCCGACGACAATACAAAGAGATCAAACCGTGAATTTGCTTATTGGAAGTCCTTGGTTGATTTTATATGAGTGGCTCTATCGATTGGACCCCGCCGCAAACTGTTCCCCGTCGCTTCATGTCGCTCTTAGCACAATTTGTGCTTTTTCAATTTGGAGTGAAAAGCGAAAGCTGATGGGATCTATTTGGCTTATTTGGAGTTTAGGAATCGCGACATCGACTTTATTGACAAAACAGCACTACGCTATCGATGTGGTGTTTGGCTGGCTTCTAGCGTTGGGCGCGTTACTTGTGACTTCCTTGATCCTTGCAAGTAAACAAAGATGATGCCTATAATTTTTGAATGCTAGATATTTTGGTAATTAATTCTATTTTAATTGATGGTACCGGCGTGCCCGCTCGCAAAACCAACGTTGGTTGGAGAGGTGGGATAATAGAATACATAGGTAATGAGAAGCCCGACTCGAAAGCTATCATTGATGCTAACGAAAAATGGTTAATTCCAGGTTTGATAGATATTCATACTCATTATGATCTTGAAGTTGAAATGTCACCTGCACTTTCAGAGTCAGTTCGCCACGGAGTTACTAGCGTTGTTATGGGTAACTGTAGCTTGTCGCTTAGTTTAGGAAAGCCTAGCGACTTAGCTGATATATTTCATCGTGTTGAATCAATTTCACCCAGTTTAATAAGGAATTGGCTTAAAGACGCGAATGAAAGAACTACGCCTCAAGACTACATTAAATTTTTAAATTCGCTTAAATTAGGTCCTCACGTGGCATTGCTGCTTGGTCATAGTGCTTTGCGCGTATTTGTTATGGGCCTTGAAAATGCTCTGAACAAAGAGGCAAGCCAAGCTGAAATCCAAAAAATGGGTCATATTCTAGATGACGCGCTTAGGAGTGGATTTTATGGTCTATCCGTTGATCGTATTCCTTGGCATCTAATGAGCGGCACTTTTGCCGGTGAAAATTTACCATCGCATCGTGCGTCTCATTCAGAAATACAATACTTAGCAGATGTTTGTAGAAAGTATGATGCTATCTTGCAGATGACGCCGAATCCACAACATCGGCCCTCTATATTTCAACTTTTATCGTTGGCTCTCGGAGTTGGAAAGAAGCCGCTGCGAATGACAGTTATTGGTGCGCTTGACGTAGATACAATGCCTTGGTCTTGGCGAATTTGGTCTCCGCTATTAAGATTTATCAATCGCTGGGGCGGTGCTAATTTAAAATTACAGACCTTAGCTGCGCCTTTTGGGATTTACTCAGATGGACCGGTGACGCCCCTTTTTGATGAATTTCCAGCGGGTGCGCGGCTAAATAGCCTCAAGACAAGAGATGAAAGAAAAGCTTTACTTCTTGATCCTGAATTTAGAAATGCATTTCGTAATGATTGGTTTAACCAAAAAATAAAAACCTGTTCTCGTAGCTTTAGTGAAATAAAAGTCATTAAATCTTCAAAACCTGATTGGAGCGATAGATATTTCGACTCGATTGCCGAAGAATTTGAAAAAGACAGCTTGGATTTTTTTCTTGATGTTCTGGCGGAGCAGGACACTGACTTTCAGTGGTGGATTGAATTTGCCAATCGCCGAGAGATTCCTAGACAAAAATTAATAAGTGATCCTGACGTGCAACCTGGCTTAAGTGATGCGGGTGCTCATGTTAGAAATTTTGCTTATTACGATGTAGGCTTAAGAACTATTCGTGATTGGCTGATCACCGAAAATCAGAAATTTATTGGACGTATATCAATAGAAGAGTTAGTCGCCAGATTTACAGGGGATTTAGCTACTTGGTGGAGGTTACCGGCTGGGACTATTGAGCTAGGTAAGCCCGCTGATATCTGTTTGATAGATCCAGAGGCTTTAAAAAAACTTCAATCAAAAATGGTAGAAATTAATGATAAATTTTTGAATGGATATGCGCGATTTGTTAACCGTGGGCTTGAGGAATCATTAACGCATGTTTGGATTTCTGGAAAAACTGTCGTGAATAGAGGTGAGTTAAATTGGCTTGTCCTCAATTCAGGAAGCGGAAAACCACTACGTAAGAATCCTTATGAACGCCCAACTCAATCTTTTGCAATAGATGACGCTAGAACGTTGCATCCATTTGTTAATTACTGGTCTGTGTTTGTTTTAAAACATCAAGACCCGCGAAATGTTTTCTTACATTTTGCTGGCGTTATTCTAATGAGTGGTCTGCCTTTATGGGCCTTTATGGCACATTCCTGGATACCTTTGCTGTTTTGGCCTCTTTCGCAATCTATTGGACTGATTGGGCATAAATTTTTTGAACCTAGTCCCATTGTTTCAAGAGATGCGATGTTTAGTCTTCGCGCCACGTTTAGCCTTTATCGAATGTTTTTCGAGTTATTAAGAGGCCGCTATTTTAAGATTGCTAACAGCTCACGAATTGAATGGAGCAAGTTTTTGATGATGGCTACGAAGTGCGCGATGAATCAATTTAATTTTCAGGAGAAAGATTATGTCGTTAGGCAACAAGACAGAAGTCTTTAACAACACAAGTGTTGTCACTGAAGGTTGGTATTGGGTTTTTGCATCGAAAGATCTAAGCAAGAAAAAGACAAAAGGAGTTTCTCTTTTTGGGCGTGATCTTGTTTTATATAGAAGTGAAAACGGAAAGGTTCGAGCTTTAGATGCTTACTGCCCGCATATGGGTGCGCATTTAAAAGAAGGAAAAGTTGAAGGTGATTCAATACGTTGTTTTTTTCATCGATGGCAAATTAATGGTGATGGACGTTGCGTTGATATTCCCTGCCAGAATGAAACTCGCGGAATAAAACCGATTCAAACTTGGAATGTTGACGAACGTTATAATTTAATTTGGATATGGATCGGAGACGACGAGCCTAAGTGCAGTATCCCAGAAGTACCAGAGCTGGAAGGCAAGGAAGTTTCTGCAACTTTAGGCAAGCCTTTTCTAAAAGAATGTGCACCTGGTGTAATGATGATTAACGCAATAGATGCACAGCATTTTCAATCGGTTCATCATTTTTCTATTCCACTTTATATGAAAGCTGAAAAGAAATCTCGGCAGCAAATTGTTTTCGACAATACAACCGTTGCCGACAGATCATCTTTCACCATGCGGCTCATTGGTTTGTTTTACAAAAAGCGACTTACTTATGATTTATCCTATTGGTTTGGAAATACGGGGTGCGTGACTTTGGGGCCTGATTTCTTACATTTTTATATCATGTTTTCACTGCGTCAGAATGCGGCGGGATTTTCAGAAGGGCAAACGATACTAATTACTAAAAAAAGATCTGGTTTAACAGGGAAAATTATAAACTTTCTTTTGTTAAAAGTAACCCAAGTAGTTGGAAATTATTTTGCCCGTGGCGACACTAAAATATTCAAATCGATTAAATTTCAATTTAATCATCCAATAAAGGCAGACGAGGCCATCGTAAAATTCATTCAACACGTTGAAGGACAATCAACCTTGCCTTGGGGTTTGAAAATTCTCCCAAAAGAAAAAAATTATTTTCAGTCGGAGAATTTATGGCATTAAAATCAGAAATAATTGGTGTTAATAAACTAAACCAAATTGAAAAACTACGATTATTTGAATTGATGCAAGATCACTATGATGGAGTGGCTTTAAAAAAATTTGAGGCTGATTTGTCGATAAAAGATAAGGTTATAGTAGTTAAAGATCAACAGAAAGTGATCAGAGGATTTTCTACAATAGTCATCCGCTATTTTATGACTGACGGCAAAAGATGGATAGGCGTGTTTAGCGGAGACACTATTGTTGAAAAGAAGTACTGGGGACAGTCGTCACTTCAAATTATGTTCACTAAATTTGTTTTTATTCAGAAAATAAAAAATATCAATCAGCCTGTATACTGGTTTTTGATTTCAAAAGGATACAAGACGTATCTTTTACTCGCCAATAATTTCTTAAATCATTATCCTAGATACGAAAAAGAAACCTCGGTATTACATCAAACAAGAATGGACATATTTTACTCGGAATTGTTCGGAACATGCTACAACTCTAAAACGGGCCACGTTCGATTCGACAACCTGTCGACACGACTGAAGTCTGGAGTTGCGCCGATAACTGCGCATGACCGAAAATATCCAAGGATAGCCTTTTTTGAAAAATTAAATCCTGATTGGGAAAATGGAACTGAGCTTGCTTGCGTCGGCGAAGTTACGATACTGAATGCAATTTTGTATTGTTTTAAGAAAGCGACTCAGCCAATTTATAAAAATTTACAACGTTTCCATTCCTATGCAACTATTAAAAATAAGACCGCTTCCGGTGATCAATCAATATGAATTCAAATGTACTTTCTTTGCCGCGACTTACCCTTGAGCATCCATTAAATCGTATTTTGCGCGCAAAACATGAGGCTCGCGACAACAATGTTTCCCTTTATGAAGTCCATTGGAATGCTGATTTTTGGGGTTTAAATCTTGTTTTAGTTTTTGAAAAATTGGGTGCCGAAAAAAAGAGTAAAATCGTTTCCTTGCTGAGCCATTCACTCATCCAAGAAGCCTATTTTATCGAAAAGGGCGCTATGCTTATGATGTCTAAATTTGCGGTTGAAGCAAAATTTGCTGAGGAACGAGCTTTATTTTCTATATTTGCTGCAGAAGAAGCTAAGCATTTTCTAGCCTTGAAGCCATTTTATATAGATTCAGAACAGGCTGGGGAATTGAATGGTTTTTTAAGCGAGATGGCAAAAATTTCTTCAGAAGCATCGCCGCGGTGTGCAATTTATATTTTACAAGTTATTCTGGAAGGCTGGGGTCTTTGGCATTACAAGGCTCTAGCCGCTGCAACGACAAATGAATGTTTAAAGAAGATATTTGAAGAAATTATTCATGATGAAGCTAGTCATCATGGTGCCGGTGTAATGATTGGAAGGCATAATGAGAACGAATTTTTGCACTTGCCACTTCAACGAGAAATTTCGGGTTATTTGAAAAATCTATTGCGTATGATTCGTATTGGACCAGTTAGAGTTTTTACTGCTTTAAGTTCTGAGGTGCCCTCTTTATCATATGAAGAAATTAAAGGAATCCTTATACAGTTAAACTCCAAAGAAGTTGTAGTCTCTCAATTAGAGATCATTGCTCGACTTATCGGACAAGGGCCTGTCCCCAAAATTTTCATTGATTCAATTCAGGACTTATTGGTTGCGCCATCTGTTGATGAAATGGCATCAGCCCTGGAATTTCTTTTTCAAAATAAATCATCAGCTGTTGAATAATCTGCCTATTAGTAACTAAAAAACAGGGCTTCACGTCACCTCTTCCAAATCCTGCTTTTACGCTGGCCTCTAAAAGTGCAGCTTGCGGATTTTCGACATGGAACACTTTCGGAAAAGAAATCTGTCCTTGCTTCCTGGCTAGCGCATAATGGGGATTTTCTAATAGCAAGGCTTCAAGTTCAGTGATTACTTTTGAGGCCGAAGTCACAATTGAATATCTAACTTTACCATTTATTTCGGATTGCAAAGGCATTAGAAATGACTGTGCATCGTTGTCTACATAATCTGAAAATAATTGCGTCATAGTTTTTTTTGCGAATTCTTCTGTTATTTTTTCTCCAACAAGATCCGAGGTAAGCCCTTTTCTGCTTTCGAATTGAAGTAGTGGAATCGCTTTATTAAAACCAACAACTTTGACAAGATCACTTATTTGATAGCGCGGAAAACCACCTAGCCAGGATGGCAAAATTTCGTATATTGCATCTATTTCGAGTTCATGAAGTTTTTTTAATCTTCCATTTGAATCTATAAATTCAAAATAAACATCGTCTAGCAATGGTACCCCACCCTTTAGGTCGATAAGAGGAATTGTCATCGGGCCTTCTGTTGCCAGTAAGCCCTTTGCTTGCACAAGTGTTTTTGGGAAAAGCTGCTTAAGTTTTTGAAGCCCAGCTGCAGAGGCTCCATCGCCCCAACAAGAAATTATTTTTAAATTTGGCCAAAGTTTTTTGAAGTCGTCTTCAGCTAAATTATCACTCTTTTTTAAAAAATTAAGAAAATTTAAAAGATACGAAGGACTCCAAATTGAAATGGCCCGTAAGTCTTTTTTAAGGAGCGCTTTGCTAAGGCAAATATGGAATTCTTCGGCGCTTATACTTTTCTTGATTTCATGGCTTGAAATGACGAACAGAGAAATAATTCGAGCAGTCCAAGATTGAATATAATCTAAGTCATCGTCTTTGCTAGAGGGCGAAACGGAGGCGAAACATTTTCCAAAGATAATAGATGGATAGTGTCTCAAAATATCTTTGGCCCAAACTAAAAACATTCTGGTAAAACTTTTTCTTAACGTTGGGGTCAATGGAATCCACTTTGAAATACCAGTGGTTCCTGTCGTTGGAGTCCAATGTAAGACTTTTTCTGTTGAAAATGAAAGTTCTACTTTTCCTGGGTAAAGCTGACCAAAATCAGAAGCCTTCGACAAAGGTAAATTATCCCAAGTTTCAATATTTTTCGAATTGATTTGAAATCTTTGGCCCCATTTGGAATTCTCCAAAAGTTTAAGAATTTTTATTTGAACTCGTTTTTGACGTCGCTTAACTGACAATGTTTTGCTCCGTCTGTAAAATATCTTGTTTAGCGCGTTTGGCTTTTAAACGAGGAGGGTAAACATCGCTTAGTATTGGTAAAAAATCGCCTGATGCTATTTCAGCACCTGGTGCGATTCTAGATCCAGCTCCAATAAAGCAATTAGACCCTATCTTGAGTGTGTCCAAGGTAAGAAACAGAGATTTTTTTTTGGGCCGTATAAAGTGACATATGAGCTGTACCTGATGCCCTATGATAACATTGTCACCTATAATTAGTTGATCGCGATCTGAAACTAATACTGTCGGAGTCCAAGAAACACTTTTTCCAATCTGGCTTCCCCAAAGTGTTAACCAAACGCTATAGCAACCAGGAATCAGTCTTAGAAACCCTTCTAAACTTGGTACGGCTATAAAAATGGCTTGAATTTGATATCCGCCCCACCAAGGCGAGTATTTTGGTGCCGACATATCGCTCGTTCTTGGACTAGAACCAGCTATCTTTTTATGTATACGAAATAACAAGGGCGGAATTAAATAAACATAACCTAAAAAGAATAAAACAAAATTTAGAAAAGAGTATCGACTTAGAATAAGTGAAGACGTCACCACCCCAAAAGAGAAAAATAGCAAAGAGAAAAGTGAAATTAGTTTTCCGGCGACAGTCATATTTCAGATTCTGCTTTCTTATATTTTGGAAAAATTACAAGATGTTTTAGGCGCACCAAGTTGTTGTGAGTTGCCAAGACTGGATAAGAAATATCTTTTTTTGTACTATGCAGCGTATCCCACCAGGAAAAGTTAGCACCGAAAAAACTTTCACAATTCGTTTTAGAATGATGCTCGTGGTGCAAGCGTGGTGTTATAAAAACGCCTTCGATTTTCTGAAATATTTGTGCATGCTTCGGCGAAAATTTAGAATGTCGCCAGATATCTAATGCGTAAGTGCATATAACTCCAGCTAGATAGAATCTATAATCTGTTAAAATAAATGCAAAGAAAGAGTGAAGCCACAAGTAGCATATGGCTAAAGGTGTAAAAAGATGATTTCTAGAAGTTGTAAGCCAATCTACGTTTTTTGCAGAATGATGTAAAAAATGAAGTCTCCAAAAAAGCCTGCTATGAAGCATTCGATGATTCCAATAATAAATATAATCAATTAATATAAAACTGATCACAAACTGAACGATAGGGTGAATGGAGATAAAGCTTTTATAGTTAGGCAGCAGCGCCGGAAATACTTTTAAAATAAACCAAGTCTGTATTAGCGCAATTCCGAGGCCTTGTAGAAGAAGTCCAACGAAATCAATAAACCAATCAGAATATGTTCTTTTATTTAAACTAAAAAAAATTGGAAGATTATTAAACACGTATTTCAACTTCTCCTTTAACATTTTTGGTTTGTTTTAAGTCGATACCTTTTTCAAGATAGCTTCTTAGCCCTGCAATCCATAAAAGCGGCAGGTCTGCCTCAGTATTAAGTTTCGTTTCGTTCGCGAATTTTGTGTTTTCATAAAGTACCCTAAGCAATTCTTGATCTTGTTTAATAATTTTTTGAGCATGCCAGCGTATAATTGGTTTTAAAACTGTATTCCAAATGCCATAATTGTAAGTCAAATCCGTAAAAACCCAAGTTCGCCCATCCCCTGTCGGTATAGCTTGTGAAGTTATATAGAATTTTCTATGCGGGCCTGCTGAGTAGAAGACACACGAAATGTTGGGTGAAAAAAATGTATCAGTATGTATTAACTCCTGATTAGTAGGGTTTAGAAATTTCGAAAAAAAACCAAGATTATTTTTTTCCCCATGATATGATGTTGTAACAAACGACCCGGTTTTTTTACTTTTTAAGCGCAATGCTTCGGACTTATTCTTTCTAAAAATTCCAGGATGCACCCATGCGGTGTGCGGTACATCTAAGAAATTTTCTAGACATTGGGTTACAGGGCTTTCAAATAAATTTTTGAGACGTATATGGCCCCAATTCTTTGTGCGTAATTGCGGTATTGAAAATGGTTTGGGTATCTCCGCTTTTTCTGAAGTGCTAACAAAAACATAATCTTGATGTGTAATGACAGGTAAACTACGAAGACAAACACGAGGTAATTTAGCTTGAGAACTGAGCGAGGGAATATTAATTAAATTTCCATTTTCATCATATTTCCAGCCATGATAACCACATTGAAATGATTCTTTACTATTAAGTCCTTGGGATAAAGGAAACCCACGATGCAAGCAGCGGTCTTTAATACATGCTAGCGAACCGTCTTCTTTTTTATAAAGCAAGTAAGGCTCATTAAATAATTCAAATTTAATAAATCTATTTTTAGTAAGTTCTTTTGTTTCACAGGCTATGTACCAATAGTTTTTGTGGCTCATAAACCCAAGTACTCAAGCTGAATTTCACCTGAGCAAACGAGTTGGCAAGCAAGACGAGCTTTTGAATTATTTGGCGCCAAAAGTTCAAGCGTCTCAAGTTCATTTGCAGAAGGTGGGGTGCTGTTTTCAGATTCGATGATTTCGATCAGGCAGGTTCCACAAATTCCGGTACGACAACCAAACAAGACAGGAGAATTTAATTTGTCCAGATATTCGGAAAGATTGGCATTATCCGGAATTTCAATTGGCTTAAAATTAGATTCATTAAATTTAATTCGCATACAATAGTTGTGACTTATTAATTTTATTTTTAAATTCTCTAAAGCATTTACGATTTTGCTCTAAGTGTTTTTGGATTGAGTTTTTTGACATTATACTTAGCCCTAAGTTTGTTTTATTGAGATAAGGTATTTTATTTAGATAGTCTAAATAAGACTCCATAGCGACTTGTCGGCTAAGCGCGCTTTGGTGCAAACCCTCATGTTCGGTCGTAAAACAAGCTTCGAGCATTGTCACAGCTTCTTGATGATTCATAGCAAATACTGGTGACCTCAAGATGTCATACGACTTTTGAAAAAGAGCAGGGTCATACCAAAATAAACCTGTCATAACAGATGAAAAGTTAAAATGATCTTTTTGCGAGCCTTCAATGCCTCGATTGGCAATCCAAGATTCAAAAGGCGTCGGTGGTGCAAGCATTTTTAAAACTTCAACTGAGATCAGTAACGAACTATTAAAGTGAAACGATTCATCCAAAAAGTGATGATAGCTGATAAGTGAAGGGATAGAAGAATTGTCTTTTTGTGGGTTATTGCTATGAAATTGACTCAGTTTGTGCTGAACAATTTTTCCATTTAAAGTACGTAAACCCCGCACGGTAAAATATTGACAGCCTAAAAATGCGCGGCTCGAAGACATAACCGCAAAACCTTTGAGTTGCAGCCCTCGCCAAAATTCTTTAGAGCGGCTCGTATTTGCATTGATCATTGTGTCGACATAAGGCCCGCGCATAGGATAGCTAAAGATTCTCTTTCCGAAGACTTCTTCCTCGAAAGCCTCATTAACTGTTTTAAAGGCATGTATATGCGCTCGTTCTTGAGCACTTTCTAAATCTAAAGTATCGCAGACACTCCTAAAGTCTTCGATACCATACAAACCAGCTGCCGAGGTCTGATTGAAGAAAATAGTCGCTATTTCAGCAGATATAATTTGTGAGTAATACGCTACCCAATAGAGTTGATTGAGAATTGTTCTTTGGTGCTGCGAGGATTGATCCCATAAAGGAGTACCCCAGAAAAATGAAAACTGTTCAGGATTCCAATACTGATGACGACAGTCGCTATAATTAAAGTTAAGAGCCAATCGATCAAGCTCTGGAGAGTTATCTTGAATACGGTTTCGCGTATGATTCAATTCAATCCTTTTCATTGAAGTAGAATCAATTTTTTTTGCAGAAGATTGAAAGCTTTCTTTTATCAAGTCCATTTATTGATTTGACTCCTAAACAGATTTAAATTGCAATTTAAATCTGTAGTAAAATTATCAATAGTGTCAGGGGAATAATTCTGCGCGTGTTAGTAAAAGTTTTATTTTCGGTTCTTATTTTTAACCATAGTTATTCGGCTCTTGCTCAGCAAACCCTTGCTCCTGAAATTAAGGCCAATGCGCAGCAAAATGAAAAGGATCATGAGCAACTGCGATCTCTTTTAAAAAAGGGCACAGAGGCCCTTAACCAAGAAGATTTTGGCACCCTGAAATCTGTTTTTGCGGATAAATTTTTGTTCACAACAGTAGATCAAAATGTTTTTCATGATTTTGAATCTATGAAATCCTATTTTGATTCTTTAACTAAGAAGCAGGGCGTGCCCGTTAAGAAAATTATTTTTAAGCCAGCAGCAACAGGGCTAACGGAAATTATGGGTGATTTTGGAATTAGCTATGGAACTTCAGATGACGAATACCAATTTTCAGACGGAGACACTCGCGCCATGCGTTCGAACTGGACTGCTTTATTGCAAAAGCAAACTGGTGAGTGGAAAGTGAGTTCGGTACCCATTATTTAATAGAGAAATTTAAGTCGGTTCGCGGAGTTATTTCCGACAGATTTTGGGTCGAGCGCGGATTCAAAATTGTGGGTAGGTTTATGCGGCCACTTTGCCGACGAATGACTTAATGACCTCAGCAATGTCTTGCTCGGAATATGGTTTCGGAAATACTCTCACGAATTGGTATTCTGTCTTAACTGAAATATCCCCCGTGATTAGAAACTTAGGGAGCTTTGGATCAAGCGCTTTTGCAAATTCATCACCGGTAGTGCCTGGCAAGCGGTAATCAATAAAAAACAGATTGGGTGAGCTCTTTAAAGTGGCTTCAATAGCCAACTTTGGATCGCCAAAAGTAGTCACATTCACGTCTTTCGAGGCAAAACAGTCCGCGAAGTTCTCACATAGCGCTTCTTCGTCATCGAGATAGTAAACTTTAATCGGCATTTTTCAACGCCTCCGCTCTGGGAAACCTAATCTCAAAACAAGTATTAGGAGATTCAGCGACTACAGTTATTGTAGCCCTATGCTCATCCAAAATACTTTTAGAAATAGATAGCCCTAGCCCCGTCCCCTCTCCTACTTTCTTCGTGGTAAAGAAAGGTTCAAAGAGTTTGCTTCGAACTTTCTCAGATATGCCGTTACCCGAATCCATTACCCGCAGGACAACAGAACCATGATCCTCAAGCACTGAAACCTTGACCCATTTTTCAGTCTCGTTTTTTGCCGCATCAATGGCGTTGTTTATCAAATTGATGAGAACTTGCTCGATTTCAATCTCACTACATGAAATAGAACCCTCCGATTGAAAATCTACTGTAACCGGAGTAGAATGCTGCCTAGATTTTGAATCCGTTAGAATCAAGACTTCTGCAGTAATGGCGCTGAGTGATCGCATAGAAAACTCTACTTTATCATCAGACCGGGAGAACTTTTTAAGTCCTTGAACGATTCTCGAAATACGCATGCAAGATTTTTTGATTACATCAATTTTGGAGCCAAGTTTTTCTGGGTTATTTACAAAGTTTGGCAGCAAGTTGACCGAGCCTTGGATAATGGCAAGTGGATTATTGATTTCGTGAGCGATACCTGCTGACATTTCACCAAGAGAAGCTAGTCTGTAGCTTCTGAGAACCTTTTCTTGTTCCCTCTTGACTTCAATTTCAAGCTCCGCCTCGCGAGTTCTATCTAAATTAATGCCCCACATTTTTAACGGTTTTCCACTCTGATCTTTGATGACAAATGCACGGGTTCGGATTTCCTGTGTTTTTCCCGTGTTTCGTTGAATTACTTGAAACGCAGTATCAAATGGTTTGCCACCGGCTACCGCCTCATTTATTTCTTCAACGGCATTTGCCTTTGTCTCTGTAGATAAAGACTTTTCCCAAGCATCGTAGGCTCCATTGAAATGTTTTTCTTCAGCACCGTAGAGCCTATACATGTTTTTATCCCACTCAAGACCGTTTGTGATGAGATCCCATTTCCAAATTCCAATCCCGAGTGAATCGACGATAAATGAAGTATCGGTGTCTGCTTGGGCAGCTTGGGCAGCTTGGGCAGCTTGGGCAGCTTGGGCAGCTAAAATTTTCGTCACGTCATTGAGGCTGTCAACGAGATCTTTTAGTTTAGGGTCAGACGTTTTGCTTAATTGTTTTGAAAAGTTTCCGGCCTTGAAATCGCTAATCAGAGCGAGTACGTCATCCATTGTTGCATCAAAATTTTTATTAGAACTTGTGCTCATTCTGTCGATGCTCCTATCCCCAAAATGCTTTTCCGGCGTGACTGGCCTATAGCCCATTCGCCTCTTTTAGGAATCGGCAAAATGTATAATTTGCTTTAGAAAAAAGTGCGGACCGATTGCGAATTGTCCATAAATAAATGTTACCGAACGTGCTAGCCCTAAGTCTTTGAAGTCACAAGGAGGTGATGAGGTGAAAGGGGCCAGCAAATGGGATTATGTGCGACAAATGAGCGAGCGTTACCAGCAGGCAAAGCGACCAAAAGAGACTCGCGGTCGCAGGCGCCGATACATCAAGACAATGATCCCCACCCACCTAAAGACCACGCTCAGCCACAAAGCTAGGGGTAATGGGACCAAAGTCTTACAATTAATGACAGATCTGCATACAACATCGCGAAAATTGCGCAGTCACAATTTGCCAAAAATAATTGACTGCTGATTAATAATCCGACGACAGCACGATCATATTCTAGACCTAAGATGATGCCAATTATCCTAATTTCTTTGTGCAGTTATGACGATGGTGACTGAAGAGTATTTAGTTAATGGAGTGATGTCGTAAATATGAAAAAGCCAGCAGCACCTAATAATGAAGAACAACGTTTACATGAACTTAATCGACTCAAAATCCTTGATACCAAGCCAGAAGCTGAATTTGACGAAATCACAAGACTTGCGGCAACTATTTGCGACGTGAAGATAGCTCTTATCAGTTTAGTTGATGAAAACCGCCAGTGGTTTAAGTCGCGATTTGGCCTCGAAGCAACAGAAACACCTAAAGATATTTCTTTTTGTGGACATGCTATTTTAACAGATAAGGTTTTCGAGGTTCCGAACGCTGAACTTCACCCTGACTTCTGCGATAATCCACTATTCTTGGGCGAGCCACATGTCCGATTTTATGCTGGAGCGCCTTTGATTACCAAAAATGGGTTTCGAATTGGTACTCTTTGTGTCATTGATGACAAGGAAAAAAGTCTGAACGAGGTTCAAAAAAAGACATTAGAGGCTTTAGCAAAACAAGTGGTGGGCACCTTAGAGCTAAAGGTCATTCAAGCAGAAGCGCAGTTCATAAACGATCAACTCGAACGTGCGCAAGCTACCGCAAAGGTTGGCAGTTGGCAGTTCGACCTACGCACCCATGAGCAGTGGTGGTCAAAAGAGCATTACAAAATTTTTGAAATTGATTCACCACAGCTGCAAGATGTGCTTCATAAACTATACCGCCAGCGGATTCATCCTGACGATTTGCCGCACCTTGATCACCTGGTGGAGCGTGCGGTTAATCAAGGAGAGGACTTTATCTATGATCATCGTGTCTACCTGGATGGTGGCCAACGAATCAAATACGTCCAGGGCATAGGCAAAGTCGTAAAGGACTCTTCAGGTAAACCGGTATTAATTAATGGTACCTGTCAGGACATGACGATATCTTATCATCTCAAAGAAATTAAGGCATATAATACTTTTTATAAAATAGCATTAGACGAAGCAGCGATTGTTGCGATGACAGACATCAAAGGAAAAATAATCTACGTTAATGAATTGTTTTGTAAGATAAGTGAATATTCTCGCGAAGAGCTTTTGGGTAAAGATCATCGAATAATCAATTCTGGGAAAATGGGCCAATATTTTTTCAAGCAGATGTGGGATACGATTTCATCTGGCCAAAAATGGAGCGGTAAAATATGTAATCGCGCTAAGTCTGGCAGAGAATACTGGGTCGATACTACAATTGTTCCATTTAAAGACAAAAATGGAACAATTGAAAATTTTATTGCCATCAGAAAAGATATCACTTCAGAAATTATAGCTGAGCAGGCCTTGAGAATTAAAACAAAAGAAACTGATAGTTTCTTTTCAGTGACACTCGATCTTCTTTGTGTTGCCGGGACCGACGGTATGTTTAAACGGGTTAACCCCGCTTTCACTAAAGTGTTGGGCTACGCCGAAAGCGAATTGTTGTCCCAGCCATTTTTTGGTTTTATCCACCCAGATGATGTCCCTCGCACCCAAGCTGAGGTGGAAAAGCTAAAAGTTGGAGCACCTACTATTCAATTTGAAAACCGTTACAAATGCAAAGACGGCTCTTACAAGGTGTTATCTTGGGCCGCTTCGCCAGATCCGGAAACTGGTCTGTTGTATGCTGCTGCTAGAGATGCAACAAGTGATCGCCAAGCAAGTCAGGTGGACCAAACTGTTTCTAACATTCGGGCGCAGTACATACGTTATAAACATTCCTCGAAGGAATTGTTTGATTTTATTTTGTCAAATCTGATTCGTGAAAGTGAAAGCGGATATGCTTTTATCGGCGAAATTAAGATAGATCCTGTTAACAACCAAAGGTATTTAAAAACTTTTTCGCTTACCAATATAGCCTGGAGCGATGAAACAAAGGCCCTTTTTGAAAAGCACGCCACAAACGGTGGCGGACTTGAATTCAAGAATTTAGATACCCTCTTCGGAAGTGTCATAAAAAGTGGCAAACATCTTATAACAAACGATGCTTCAAATCACGAACATGCCCGTGGACTGCCCAAAGGTCATCCGCCGTTAAGCCAATTTTGGGGGATTCCAATTTATCATGGCGGAGAATTTATCGGAATGGCAGGATTAGCTAATAGAAAAACTGGGTACGAAGAAAAACTACAGCAAACGATGGCCCCCCTAATTGGAGCCATTGGTGAGATCATGTTCGCATATTTATCAGAAAGAGAAGCCATAGAACAAAAAAAGAAATTAAATATTGCATTAGAACAAGCTCAATTGGCAACGCAAGCCAAGTCAGACTTTCTATCGACCATGAGTCATGAAATTAGGACTCCATTAAACGGCGTGATAGGCATGGCCGATCTCCTTTTGGATACTCATTTAAGCAATGATCAAATTGAATTGGCCCGCACAATCGCAAGTGCAGGTCAAAATCTTCGAACAATAATAAATGATGTCTTAGACTTTTCAAAAATAGAGGCGGGCCAGCTTGAACTTGAGCCCACAGAATTTGATATAGTTCACTACACTCGTGAGCTCTTGAAACCTTTTACGTTCAGCACAGAAAGTAAGGGCATTTCATTTGATATCAAAGCCTGCGACTTCAAAAGGCATGTGATTACTGATGAGGGGCGATTTGGACAAATTATGACCAACCTCGTTGGCAATGCTATTAAATTCACTAAGTCTGGCGGCGTTCGTATTGAGCAAGAGATAACTGAGCAGGGCGATTTTGCCGATGTAATCATTTCCGTGCATGACACGGGTGTGGGAATTCCTGAAGCTGCAAGAGAAAGAATGTTCAAAGCATTCTCCCAGGCTGAGCAAAGCACTGGTCGAAATTTTGGCGGCACGGGATTGGGGCTATCTATTGCCAAGCGACTTGTCGATTTGATGAAAGGCTCGATTAGCTTTGAAAGTAAGGTTGGAATAGGAACTACTTTTATCGTAAAATTGAAGTTAAAGGCTGGGACTGTAATAAGGCACCAGAGCCAGATCCAGATCCAGAGCGAGAGCCAGATCCAGAGCCAGAAAGTTACAGGTCGAATTTTAGTTGCTGAGGACAATCCTACAAATCAAATGGTCATTACACGCATGTTAGACAAGTGGGGCTGCAAGTACCATGTGGTCGCCAATGGCAATGAAGTCATCGACGCGATGAGGGATGCAAAATTTGATTTGATACTTATGGACTGTCAAATGCCAGAGATGGATGGGTACCAGGCGACGCAAAATATTCGCAACAGTTCAACCCTCAATCGTGAAATTCCAATCGTCGCCCTAACTGCCAATGCCGTTCAAGGTGATCAGGAGAAATGCCAAGAAGCTGGTATGAACGGGTACCTTACAAAGCCGATCGATAGATCCGCGTTAAAAGCAACGCTACTTAAATATCTTCATGCGAAGGATTCAGCGGCAATTCAACCTCTTGTCGAAAAAAATATTTTGATGAAGCTTCAGGATCTAGAGGAAGATGGCCAAGATGCCGTGGTCGATTTCATTGATTTGTTTATACGCACCTCTCAAGTGCGGATCAAGGGTATGGCAAAATGTATAGAAAAAAATGACGTTGTTGGCGCGGCACGAGAGGCGCATAATCTAAAGTCCAGCGCGCAAACTTTAGGGGCTAAAAAATTAGGGTCTGCCTGTCAGATGTTAGAGGACCTCAATCAGTCACGCGATCTCGAGAAAATTTCACGGCTTTTTAAAGAACTGAACGAGATCTATCTGGAATCTTGTGCGGAGTTCAGTGAGATCAAAAGACAAAGAACCAAAGCAGCCGAACGTAAAGTTTCCTAGTTCCTAAGCGTCCGCAAGTTAAATCATTTTGAAACGTCTTGTTTCGTCATAACCACTTAGGCACCCCGCTGAATCAAAAGTTTAAATTTAATTGTGTCAATTAGATTTAACAATCCAGCCATATGAGGTACTTTTGGTTGAAGACGATCCCTTCTGGCAAGATCTTATTGGATCCCCCAAGTGTGGCCCCCGAATTCAGCTCAGTATCAACAGCACCTGCGATCAACAGAGAGCGGACGAGATAGATAAAATCGCGGCGCAATCCATTGCTAAATAGTTTTTTAAATTCGATTGAAGAGCACTGGACTTAAGTGTAGTTCAGTTCTTAGTAAAATCAGCCGACCAAGGATTGAGGTTTTCTATGGTCACTAAATATTGTCCCATCGACTACAAAAAATTGGATGAGCTAGAAGATCTATCTAGTGTCGATGGCGATGATTTTATATCAGCACTCGTGACCAAGTATCTATCACTCTTATCCGGACGCCTTGAGGGGCTTCGAAATTTGTCCAACCAAGGCAGCTTTGATCTCGTAAAAAGAGAGGTTCATTCGTTTAAGTTGAGTTGCCAAATACTTGGAGCTCAAAATCTAAGTCATTGTCTGGAAGATGTAGTGCGGGCTGCGCAAAGTAGCGACCAAAAATGTCTCCAGTTGGCACTTTCAAAGGTATCGGCGGCTGCGCAGCAGGTTGAGGAAGAACTCACAAATTTTCTGGATATTCGCCTTCATCGAAAGGAAAAGGTAAGTTAACTTGCAAGATCAAGCAATTCTTATTCTTGAAGATACCGAGGAAATGCAGATGATCCTTGCTGCAATTTTGGGAACTAAATATCGATTAAAAATAGTTAACAACACCAGGGACGCCTTCATTGCGCTTAGGCAAGCGTCTTATGATCTCATGTTGGTCGACATCGATTTACCAGGTGAAAGTGGTTTTCAGTTTTGTGCGAGAGTTAAAATGGATGAAAAATTATCTCATTTACCATTAGTATTTTTGACGTCTCACGATCAGACACCAGATGTTGTAATAGGTTTTACTTTGGGCGCAGATGATTACATCACCAAGCCCATTGTTCGTGACCCGTTTGAGGCGCGAATCGCTGCCAAGCTGAGAAAGCGCGTGGCCGATAAGAAAGACGAACACTTTGTAAGAAAAGGCAGGTTTAACCTTGATCTACTTCAACAAAAGGTCTTCATGCTAACACAAAATGGCCAGGTTGAGGTGCAATTAACAGTAGTCGAATTCCGACTGCTCAAATATTTTTTGGATCACACAAACCATATCCTTTCCAGGGCGCAACTTCTCAACGATGTCTGGGGTCACAACCTGAGCGTTACCGACAGAACAGTCGATACTCATGTGTACACCTTAAGAAAGAAATTGGGTTCCTTCGCGAACTGCATATGCACAGTTTCTGGTGTTGGGTATCAATTCCAGCCTATGGAATACGTCATAGCTTCGTAATTCGATCAGCTAATCCCAAAAAAATACAACTATTTCAAGAACATTTCACAACTTCCTCAAAATCCACGTATTCCTGCGAGCTATAGTAAGTCTACGGAGGCCGCATGAAAAAATTAGTCAGTCTCATTCCCCTGCCATAGTGCCACCAACAGCGCCGATGCCAGTAGCTATTCCTGGGCTTAATCACAGTGATGATGAGCTTGAAGACGATAAAGAAGCCGAAGAGATCATCCTATCGGGTAATTGTGGAGGCAGAAGGCAACATCTTCGGTTTTTATTTGGGGTTGAGAAACTGTTTAAAGCAGCCAGATAAAACAAGGTCATTGGCGGGCCAAACGAGGAGAGTTAAATGTCACGGTATTTTATCCTTGAGGATGATTTTTTTATCGTCAAAATCTGGCAATCACTGCTACGGAAAAATGATAAAAAAAGTATTGTTTCTCATTTCCCTAGCATTTCCGCGCTGAGGGCGAAATACCCAGTTATTGAGGACCTACAACAAGACTGTGATATAATTATAAGCGATATTTTTTTATCAGGCGATGAAACGGGAGTTGATTTCATACACTCTCTGACGCCGGCAATGCAGGCGAGGGCTATTCTTTCTTCTGCGGTAAAAAATGAAATGGGCCAAAAATTGCTGCAGGAAAAGGGTCTTGCGTGCCACTACATTGAGAAGCCAATCAGTTTGTGCGACGCGCGGTCTGTATTGAACAAGTTAGGGGCGAACCTGGACAGTGACTTTAGCGACACGTCTAGGATCGATTTACGTCGATGTGGGCACAGCCCTGTTTTGATGATTACAGGCGCAAGTTCCGGTATTGGGCTTGCATTGGCGGATTTATTTTCGTTAGAAAAATCATATCGGCTGGTTCTGACGACGCGTACGCGAAGCGAAGAATTTTTAAAACAGCGCTTCGCCGACAATAAAAATGTTATGGTCGTGTTAATGGATCTGACGAAAGAAAATCAAATTAAGGATGTCATCGATGATGTTCTTCTGAAATGGAAAGGCATTGATATTTTAATTAACAACGCAGGCATTTGCTTTAGGAGCGTCACCGAGCACATGGATTCAATTGCTGAACTTGAACAAATGCAGACAAATTATCTTGGGCCAATGACACTTATTCGCTTTGTATTGCCATCTATGCGAGAGAATGGGCGAGGAAAGATTATCAACATTTCTTCGGCTTCCGGTTTGATCGGCATGCCAACTATGGGGTCCTATTCTGCGTCTAAACACGCCTTAGAAGGGGCTTCTGAGGCTCTCTGGCATGAGCTTAAACCATTTGGAATAGATGTTTCGATCGTGCGGCCAGGGTTTATTAACTCGGATGGACACAAACGGACACTTCATACTTCGAAAGGCAACTTAGCTGCATTGGTAGACGGGCCATTCGCCGATTGTTATTTATCGATGGTGGGTTTTATATCGTATCTTATGGCCAGATCCAGCAGTACGCCAAAATCAATTGCGGAAAAAATACAGCAAATCATAAAAACTGAAAACCCACAGATGGTCTACAATGTAACAGTAGACGCCTTAATTTTATCAATCTTAAAAAGGCTTATTCCTTCAAAAATATTTAATCTGTCGATCTTCATTTTTTTCACAATTAAATTCAATTTAAAAAGAGGACATGCGAGCTTGACTCCCCGAAGGCAGACTTGGATTGAGAAACGAAGCCGGCAGGTCGCGCATTACGTTGGCAGCTTCAGGCATAGCGACTAAAGTCAGGGTGTCCTCGACTTATGATGAAATACGAGAGGCCCTGAGGGTTATCGAGTTGACCTCGTCCGGCTCTAGTTTGGTTGCGGAAATCCGAAAAAAATGGCAGCGGATGAGCTTCTGCATATGACCGCCGAAAAAATACAGGCTGCGATGGCTATTGAATATTGCCAGGTACCTGTCCATTCGTGCCCGTGTCCACTAAAGAACAAGTTTTTCACGAGCGACAAAAAATTCAAGAAAATGCAGGATTCACCGTAGTAAAAAACGAAGAATCTTGCATAAAGACTGCCGTGCGAGCAACGGGGCGATGGATTCAGTGGGCCTTGATCTCTATTTTTACGTTCTTGGTGCCAATGGCTTGAGGCGCACTTTGAGTACCCTGTGGGCCAGTTTTATCCATGGCGTCCCCGCTTGGTGAATATCTAGCAGTGATCGTGAAAGGTCCTTCAAACGGAGTTCCTGGCGACATTGCATTCTTGCTACCGATACTGAATTTAATTGGAAACTTGGGCTCTGGCAATCGAAGGACTGCCGCAGGCATGGGAACACCAGGTTTTTTTGCAATCACAAATAGAATACCACCTGGACTTAGAGTGACCCCTTTAGCTAGGGACACTTCACCAGAAATATTTTGGGGTGTCGCATGCACCTGAAAGACAACAAGAAGAGTTAAAAAAAATAGTGTTTTCATTTGCAAAGAAATACTAGAAGTTGCGAATTCGTTCAAGCACTTTCTCTCAAAAAATCTATTCTAGAATTTGAGCCTTTCTATCGGCAAAAGACCATAAAGTTGAACAGCAACAACTTGGATCTTGTTTTGGCCACCTATAATTATTAAGCCAACTACCATATTTGAAGTAAGCTGGAGATTTGCAATGCTGATTTGCTTTAAAACGTTGTTCATTCGCGCGGAAGGGCTTTTAGTTCCCTGCGTACTAAACTATATTGATGGAACTAGCTTGATGGCTTGTTTGAATATCTGTATGGCCCTTAGTTTTTGAGCCGAATGCAAAACAATAGCCTTTGGGTAAGTCTTACCAAATTTAAAATCAACAGCTGTTGGCTTGGGTCTCGCAATTGGCAGCAGGTGAATCTCTTTAGCTGATAGTGATTTCAGCTCTGGTAACCATTTCTTTATAAAAACACAGTCTGGATCAAATTTCTGCGATTGTAGTACCGGATTAAAAATACGAAAGTAAGGTTGAGAGTCACAGCCAGTTGATGCGCACCATTGCCAGCCCCCATTATTTGCCGCTAGATCAAAATCCAAAAGCTTTTCCGCAAAATAGGATTCACCCCTTTTCCAATCGATGAGTAAATCCTTTACCAAGAACGACGCGGTAATCATTCGTAAACGGTTGTGCATCCAGCCTGTCTGATTTAGTTGCCGCATTCCAGCGTCTATAATTGGATACCCCGTGCGTCCCTCGCGCCAAGCTGCAAAATCCGAATCCTTTCCTGGCCATTTGATATTATCGTAATCTTCCTTAAATGCTCCATTAACAACATGAGGGAATCGGAAAAGGATCATATGGTAGAAATCCCTCCAGATTAATTCCGATAGCCAAACCTTAGCTCCTAAGCTTGGGTCGGCCATTGCAATTCGTATGCATTCGCGTATCGAGATTGTCCCAAACCGAAGATGCACAGATAATCCCGAAGTCCCACTAGCATCTGCTGGAAAATTTCGTGTCGTATGATATGTGCTCAAATGCTTTGACCACTTTTTTAAACTTGCTAGCGCAGCCCTTCTTCCCGGCTTAGGGGTAAACGCTAGTGTTGATGGCTGAAACTGCAATTGCTTTAGCGAGGGCATTGCTGAAGGTGGCCCAATATCCAAAGCAAGAGACAATTTTTTGGCATCAAAATCGTATAATTTATAATCAGTGGAAGTTAATTTCTTTAGCCAAAAATTTTTATAGGGAGTAAACATCTTATATGGATTGCCATCCGATTTACAGATTTCACTAGGCGCAAAAATAACGTGGTCCTTTGAAGCAAAGCTTTCGGTTTTGTCTATTTTTAAACGCTCACAAACCTTTTTGTCCCTCAGTTTTGCATAAGGCTCGTAGTCTTCATTAAAATATACGGCTGTGGCATTCATTTCGTTTGCTAAATTAGGAATTTCAACAGCTGGATCGCCTATGAGGACTATCAAGCGCGATCCCAAATTTCTGAGCTGTTGATCCAATTCAATGATCGAGTCGTAAATAAAATCAACCCTTCGATCTGACTTTGAATTGAGTTTCTGCAATATTTTTACATCAAATACGAAAGCAACAACAACCCGTCTTGATTCGGCACAGGCTTTGGATATTGCAGTATTGTCTTCAAGCCGCAAATCACGTCTTAACCAAACTAAACTTAGGTCGTTAGTCATTATTGTCCCTTACTCAGGCCACATTTGGTCAGAGTGAAGCAAGGTTCCCAGGCCTAAATGGGCCATTTGAATCATCATTTCCATCTTCTGCAATCTCTCAAGGTTTAAGCTATCAGCGCCCACGACTTGATCACTGAGCTCTTTGTGAAGCTTTTGAATCTTTTCGATCATCGGCAGCTCCCGTCGTCTTAAAACTCCGTGAATAATGTCAGCAACATTATCCACAGCCAAATATCGTTTAGTCTTTGAGTTTTCACTTTTGGTTTGTGCAATTAAGCCCTCCGCCTCAAGCTCTTTCAGCGCCGGACTAATTAGCGCCTTGGAGACATTTAGGATTTGAGCAATCTCAATTCCAGACAGTGATTTTGCGGATAAATAGACCAACGACCAGATCTCACCATGAATATTGCGAAAGCCCCAATAGCGAATAAATTGCCCAATACCCGTTGAAAGCTTCTGCAGGCGTAAAAGTTCTTGCTTTGTCATATGGTTCATATTAATGTGAACCATATGGAGTTGCAATATGAATAAACAATTTGCGACAGTTTATTTCGATGGCCTTTGCTTGGCTTGCTCAAGTGAGATCACTCACTATAAAAAGCAAAAGGGCTCAGAGAGTTTTTCATTTATCGATATCACATCCCCTGGTTTTAAGGCTGAGGACCATGGTATTGACCCACAATTAGCACACAAGGTGATGCACGTGCGCGGATCCGACGGAGAGCTTCATCAGGGTGTCGATGCTTTCCGCGCAATTTGGTGTGAACTGCCAAGGTATCAATTTCTATATCACCTCTCGCAAAGAAAAGGAGTGCGTGGCATACTCGAGCTTGGCTACAGAGCTTTTGTAATAGTGAGGCCCTATTTGCCGCGACGAAAATTAGACTGCTCGGCAAGTCCTTACTGCGAAGTCAAACATGACTAACCATCAAATACCTATGGCGGTGAAAATTGACTAAAATAACTGCTTCATTAAAGTATATCTGTTTAATCTCAATTTTTTCAGTTCAAGCCGGAGTTGCCATGGCTGTCAGCGAACCAAAATATAGTGTAGAAAGAAAAACTGACTATTATGAAATACGCCTGTATTCGTCCACAATTGTCGCACAGACTCAGGTTGACGAAAAATTTGATGATGCCGGTAACAAAGCTTTTCGAGTGTTGGCGGACTACATTTTTGGTAATAACAAATCTAAAACCAAGATTTCTATGACGGCTCCGGTCGCACAGCAAGCCGTTTCCGAAAAAATAGAAATGACCGCGCCGGTCAGTCAAATTAAAAATTTAGGCGGATACTTGGTTCAGTTCACAATGCCTGAGGAATACACAATGGCTACCCTTCCTGAGCCCAATGACTCACGAGTGCAGCTGGTAGAGATTCTCGGCAGAAAAATTGTTGTCTTTAGTTATTCTGGCAGTTGGTCAGAGAACAGGTATAAAAATAAACTTGAAGAGTTCAGAACAATTTTATCCAATGACAACGTTTCGACCGTCGGCGAACCCATTTTTGCAAGATTCAACTCGCCATTTCAACTTTGGTTTCTTAGGCGCAACGAAATTTGGCTAGAGGTTGCTCATTGATCGACAAGCCTGTTATAGTTATTGCTGGTGCAAGTGGGTACATTGGCAAAGAAATGATCTCGGCTCTTCTTGGAAAGTTTCCAAATGCGGAAATTATTGCACTTTCACGATCTGAACAGAAAACTAATGATCCTCGAGTTAAGTGGAGGGCTTGCGACCTATTTTCTCTAAAATCTTTAGAATCTGCATTTCCAAAAAAAGTCGACTATGGATTCTATCTGGTACATTCCATGGGACCGACGGCCCAGTTGGATCAGGGGTCATTTGCTGATTATGATTTAATTCTTGCTGACAACTTTTCTAGGATCATCAAAAGCACTGGCTTGAAGCAGCTGATCTATCTTGGTGGACTCATACCTGATGACGTAAAAATATCATTGCATCTTCAAAGCCGACTCGAAGTTGAAAAGACATTCTTACAACACAGTTTACCAACCACGATTTTTCGCGCAGGTCTAATTTTAGGGGAAGCAGGCTCTTCGTTTCAGATCCTTCTTAAACTGGTAAAGCGTTTGCCGATCATGGTTTGTCCACATTGGACACAAACGTTGACGACGCCAGTGGATTTAGCAACAGTGATTTCAGCTATGACCTCTGCAGCTTCAGACACTACATCGATTAGCAAAGTTTTTGATTTAGCTGGATGTCCACCTTTGACCTATATGGAAATGATGAACTTAACGGCTAAAGGAATGGGTCTGAAGCGAATATTTTTGAGCGTTCCGTTGTTTACGCCGACGCTTTCAAGGCTATGGGTTAGTCTAATAACCAACTCTTCTAAAGATTTAGTTTATCCGCTGATTGAGTCTTTACAGCATCCGATGCTCGCGCGAGAGTCGAATGGCTACTTAGGTAATCCCGAAGGCAGAACCTACTCTGATCTTTTGAAGACGATCTGCTTAAAGCCGAAATCAAATGGATCTCTATTCGGTTTCCGAGCGCAAAGAAAGACAGTGCGCTCTGTGCAGCGCCTGCAGTTGCCTGATGGGAAAGATGCGAAATGGGTAAAGGATCAGTATTTAAATTGGCTGCCAAGATTTTTGGCACCCTTTATAGTCGTAACAAAAAATGGAGATTCGATTTTATTTTCCTTGTTCAAAAATGGAATTTGCTTGTTAGAAATGAGCTTCAGTAATGAGCGAAGTAGCGAAGATCGGCAGCTGCTCTATGTACTTAAAGGTCTTTTGGTTTCCGCTAGCAATCGAGGCCGCTTGGAATTTAGAGTTGTTTTAAATCGAAGATACGTCCTTGCGGCCATTCATGAATTTAAGCCAGCACTTCCATGGTTTATTTACAAGTATACCCAGGCAAAGCTACATCTATTTGTTATGAATGCCTTTTCAAGGCACTTGGCCAGAATTGCCTTATCAAAAAATTCATTTTAGGCGCCTCAAGGGCGCAAAAACTAATGAAAACTTCAAAAATGTGGGAAAAAAAGAACACTTACTTTGAGGAAAAATTTCACATCAATGGGTTAATTATTCTCTTTCTAAGAAGTACTATTCTTTTTTGCTATTCCACAGAGTTGAAACAGCTGGCGGACTCGAAAATAAAATCAGTTTGGAACAGTGTCTTGGATGTCGAGGGGGCGTTGGTACAAAGAATGCATAAGTATTATCTAGCCACGGAGGGGGCCTATGAAAAAGATAATGATTGCACTTGTCGAATATTCTTTTGCTCTCGTAGTCTTGGTGACTTTAAGTGGTATTGTAATACCTGGGTTTTTTGTTCTTGTCCTGGGACTTCACTTCGGTTTTTTTATTCTCGCGCCAGCGATTATTCTATTTAGCTACTTTATTATATTCTATTTTGCTAGTTCGTTGTCTGCATCTTTGAAGGTGCTGGTTGTCGACAATGACTTGGAGTTTGAGTCAACGGTATTACAAAAATTAAATCCTAATAAATTTAAAGTTGATATACTTGTCAGCTCGAACAGGGCCGTTGAAAAGTTAATGAGTGCTGAGCCCTACGATTTGATAATGATCCGTTCTATGATGCCCGATTTAAGTGAAGATGAATTCTTAGATACTCTTGATGAAGCGATTAGAATGCAGAATTTAACAATAAGCGATTGGCAAGTTAAAGCTCCGCCCGTCCTGTTTTTTCATCGACCAATATCCCCAATGCGTGAAGTCGTACATACTCATTTGGCAAAAATTTTGGGCCACGAGGTAATTGCGACATCAGACGAATTCGTCAAGGTGCTAAGTGAGTACAGTACCAGAATACCGCCACTACAAAACTATTCCAAAAACATTTCTATATAAAATGGGCCAGATAAAAGAGCAGACTAAAGACTTGATCAGGATTTATTGTTGAATAACAATTCTTTATCAATAAAATAATTTATTGAGATTTTCGGCATTCGCTATTTACTTCAAATAAAGGATTCTCTATGGAAAGAAACAATCTTCTTTCGCCATTGAAACTTGGTTCACTGCATCTTGCGAATCGCGTAATTATGGCTCCTCTTACGCGTAGCCGAGCAGATCAAAATCATGTTCCAAATGAAATGATGGCTGACTATTACGCCCAGCGGGCAAGTGCCGGGCTAATTATTGCGGAAGCAACGATGGTAATGAAAGGCAACTCTGCCTTTATCGCAGAACCTGGTATCTATTCTCAGGAACAAATTGTCGGTTGGAAAAAAGTGACTGATGCAATTCACAAAGTTGGCGGAAAAATATTCTTACAACTGTGGCACGGGGGACGAGCCTGTCATCCGAATTTGAACGCTAGCCAAGAAACCGTAGCACCTTCCGCAATTGCAATTGACGGAGAAATCCATACTCCGCAGGGCAAGGTAGCACATGTTGTTCCATGCGCATTGAAAGACGAAGAAATCCCCGGAATTATTTCTGGTTTTACGACCGCAGCAAAAAATGCAAAGCAGGCCGGATTTGATGGAGTTGAAGTCCACGGTGCCAATGGGTATCTATTGGACCAGTTCTTACGAGACTCAGCTAACAAAAGATCGGGTCCATATGGTGGATCACTTCAGAATCGCGCCAGACTTCTTTTGGAAGTCACTGATGCTGTAGTAGGTGTGTGGGGGGCTGATCGCGTAGGTGTTCGCTTGTCTCCATTAAATAGTTACAACAGCATGAAAGACTCGGACCCCCAGGAGCTGACTTTCTATGTCGCTCAGCAATTAAGCCAGCGGAAAATTGCCTATTTACATCTTATGCGTGGCGATTTTTTTGCTCTTCAGACCGGCGATGTCGTAACTGTCGCACGTGAAGGTTTTCCAGGAGTATTGATTGGAAACATGGGTTACTCACCAGATGAGGCCAATGCAGCGATTGGCACAGGATTGATGGATGCAATTTCTTTTGGTCATCACTATGTAAGTAATCCAGATCTTGTTGCCTGTATCGAAAAAAAGATTCCTTTTGTCGAGCCCGATGCCTCGACATTTTATTCTCCAGGTCCGAAGGGATATATAGACTATCCGAAAAGGGCTTAGCGCAGTCGGCTTTATTATTCAGAAATAGCTGCTTAGCTCAATATAGAATGGAATTCCAAAAATAAGATTCATTGGAAATGTTAGGGCTAAAGGAAGAGCGACATACAAACTTGGATTTGCCCCTGGAATGCCTGCTCGAATAGCGGCAGGGGCTGCAATATAAGAGGCGCTGCCAACCAGCACAGCTAGTAGAATCTGATTTCCTTTTTCAATTCCAAAATAATGAGCAACGACCACTGCGATTGATCCGTGCAAAAGCGGCTGAAAGATCGCGATCAAAAGTGCCTTCCACTTGTGAATCCAGGCCTCTTGCAGTTGTTTTTGTGCATGGATACCTAAGTCCAATAGGAAGAAAGCAAGCACACCTTTGAAAGAATCCTTTACCACGGGTTTGATTGAAGACCACGACGGTTCATTCATTAATGCACCTATGATGAAGCCGCCCAAAAGAAGCACGACTGATTTTGCGGAAAATATTGAAGATTCCCTTGCAATCGCTGTTGCCTCTCCAGCTTGTCTTTTACTCATGTTAAATAAAAATAGACCTACCACGATGGCAGGAATTTCCATAAGGGCCATGACAGCAACCATAAATCCACTTGTAGGAATCTGTTCATTTTCAAGAAAACCTTGTGCCGCAATAAACGTCACGGCGCTTACGGATCCAAAGCAACTAGCTAAGGCAGCGGAATCTGCTGAGCCCAAGTTTTTTCTATAAAGAAAGAACATATACGCTGGAATAAGCAGACAAGAAGCGAATCCAATAACGAGAATTGGCCCAAAGCCTGAATAGTCCGATGCAATGCGGACTTCGTGCCCGCCTTTTAGGCCTAAGCTTAATAGCAGAAAAATAGATAGGAATTTGGCGATCTGATCCGGGATTTGCAAGTCAGATTTAATCCAACCCGCAAGTCCCCCTAAAAAGAAAAATAGAACAATCAAATCAATGTTTGAAAGATGAATCATGCAGATTAAGCCAAATCCTAACTATTGCATCCGGTTCGCTATATCAGCTACCAAAGCATTTCAATTGAACGTGTTATAGCATATCAATTGAAATGCTATCACTTAAAGCACTCCGTTTCAATCGATCGCTGACTATGCTCTTCATATTTTCTATCAACTTGGTCATTCTCATTCTGCTGGAGAATTTTTCGCGCTAGAGTTCTGTTCTTCACTCGCTGACGGTCTCCGAAGCGATTGAGACGCTCTAGAGTGCGTTCGTAAACATCCCCTAATGCCGTATATAAACTAACTGAAGATTTTTCTAAAATCACGCCACCGTACTTTTTCCCAGCTATCACAAGCTTCACTTTGAAAAGATCGGGACCTGGCTTGAATTGTGAATTATCCATACTTAGTGTAAATGTAATTCGATGTCCTTCAAGATCAGGGAAGCGATCAATTCACTGTCGTGGCTATAAGTTTATTTTCTGATAAAATTTTCGCGTAATGACTTTTTAAAGGGCCATAGTAATACAACCGGCACGGCAAAGGCCATCCCTCCCATGAGAGACAGAAAAACAAACCAACCCCAGTGCAGGCTACTTTTACCCCACTTCGCTAGCAAATATGCAAAAGCTGCCATCAATAGAAAGGCCTCAAATATAAAAGCCGCCGATATGGGATTCGTTAAAGCACTTAGCAAGGCGCCTGGTTGGAAAAATAAGCCGAAAATAAAAGCAATGTTTAGTCCAAAAAAACTTATCGTGGCCATATACCAAAGTAAAAATCGTTCACGAGAACTGTATTCGGTATTCATATAAGTAAAATCACTTGGACTCTCATTAAAAAGTCGGCATACCTGTTCGATCAACCACCATGGCCTTGGCATTGGTAGCGCTGATGTCCGCTCTGGCCAGATTCGTTAGACTGAATGTCGTGATCGCTCCGGTACAGCCTGTTGTCGTCGACAAATCCGTTCCACTAGCACAAACTGTGGCGCTAGAACCACAGCTGGACATTTGTGAAAACATTCCAACTGCATAGACAAGGGTACTATTCGTCTTCATAGAAACTCCGCAACCTAGCCCGGTGTAAAGTCCTCCGGTACTAACTTGCGAAGCATCTACAGTCGCAGCGGTACTTACTTCAAAAATACCGGTCGATTTATCCGCAACAATATGAAGAACCGATGCGTGTGCGGTCGAAGAAATTAACTGCACAAACACTTGGTAAATATCTAATGTGTTTCCTGCCTCATCAATTTTTGCTAAAGTGCCCAGTGTTGGCGGCTGACTGCCCCCGCTTGTATATGTAGAATTTGTCTGGAAAACTCCAATGTACCAAAAACCGCCATTTTTTCCAAAGTAGACTTTGAAATCACTTACACCTAGCGATGTCGCATCGATTTCTTGCTTGCAAGCAAAGTAGAAAGTTGGCATTCCCGCGACGACGGCTGGAGGATTGTAGGCCTGGACGGCGGTATCCTTGCATTGCGTGATGGCGTCGGCCAAGCTCGTCAGCCGATCATCGACGGACTTCATGCTATACATGAAATCCGTTGGCCCAGGAGAGAACAGACGTGTTTTTACCTCTGTTAATGCAGTATCCACTGCCATTGGAGAAATTTCTAGTTCTTGAAGTGATGACGAAGCGACGGCAGAAGACTCCAGCGTTGCAGGCAATGCGGCCTGCAGAATTGCCACGGCACTAGGGATCGGATTTGTTGAACTTGCTGTAGAATCCTTTTTTTTACTGCAGCTTGTACTCACGACTGCGACGATCGCCAATAACATAATGTGACTAGGTTTGATTTGCATCTTCTGAGCCCCTTCATCGAATTAAAAATTGTCTATTTCGATTAGCTTAGAACTAAATAAAGTTTTTGGAAAATTTATAAATGCTTTCTAGACATTCGACTTACCTGAGAAGCCAGGAATTTTAAAGTCCAAATTGACCCCTTAGTCGAGGTCTGAGTTGCCGTTGGATGCGAAGTATAC